>JAAPAA010000333.1 GCA_012274165.1 Thiobacillaceae bacterium | reverse complement strand
CTCATCATTCGCTCGGCACAGTTGCGGCAGGAAAGCCGCGGGCTGCATTTCAGCCGTGACTACCCCGAAACGCTCCCCGTTGCCGGCAACACCGTGCTCAACCCGCGTCCGGGGACGATGTGTCCGAGCGTGTGCGGCGTATCCAGCGAAGCGCTACCCTGAGCCGACGCAAGTCGTCGGCAGGCGCGCTATCGGGCAGCAGCGTCAGGCTGCGTAATGCCTGGCCGTCAAAACGGTAGCGCAGCACGATCAGCCCGGTTGAGACGAAGCTGTCCCCCAGCACCTCGACCTCGCACCACTCGCCCGCATCGCCTATGCCTTGCAACCGGCCATCCGCAGCGATGCGCAAGCGCACCAGCTGGTTCAATCGCCGCCAGCGCCATCCGCCCAAGCCAAGCCCGGCAAGTGCCAGCACCCATTGCAGGCCAGCCGGCAAGCTCGCGAAATAAATGGCAACCAGCGCCAGCAACGCCATCCCCAGCAGTAACAGCCCCAACAGACGTGAGGGTTTGAGTTCAATCTCGCGCATCCGCGTGTACACTTTCAACGGTTCAACCTGCCGGAATAGTAACGTGATCGAATCCTGGAAAACCTTTCTGCAAACCCAAGGCGCATTGATCGACGATCGCAGCGTGCAGCATTTTGGCGACCCCGCCGGCGAACGCGCCGCTGCGGTGGACGGCACCATCGTGGCAGACCTGTCGCAACTCGGCGTCATTGCCTTTCGCGGCGACGAAACGGCCACCTTTCTGCAAGGCCAGTTGACCAACGACGTGCGCAGCCTGCATGTCGACAACGTGCAGTGGAACGGCTACTGCAACCCCAAGGGACGCCTGCTCGGCAATTTTCTGATGTGGCGGAACACTGAAGATTATTGCCTGCAGCTGGCGGGCGACATACTCCCCAGCGTGCAAAAGCGCCTGAGCATGTTCATCATGCGCGCCAAGGTGCAGGTGCGCGATGCCAGCGATGACAGCGTGCGTCTGGTCGTGGCAGGCAAGCAGGCAGCAGCCGCAGTCAGCGCCGCAATGGGTGCGATTCCCGAGACGGTGATGCGCTCGGTCGCGGTTGAGGCCGGCCAGGTGATCCGGGTCGGCGACGACAAGTTCGTGCTGTCGATCACGCCCGAGCACGCCGCCGCCGTGTGGCAAATCCTGCGGGCATCCGCCACCCCGGTCGGCGCGCCGGTGTGGGACTGGTTGCGGCTCAATGCCGGCATTCCGATGATCGTCACTGCGACCCAGGAGCAGTTCGTGCCGCAAATGGTCAACTATGAAGCCATCGGCGGCGTGAGTTTCCAGAAAGGCTGCTACCCCGGCCAGGAAATCGTTGCGCGCAGCCAGTATCTGGGCAAGCTCAAGCGCCGCATGTTTCTGGCCCAAGTGAATGCTGAAGCCGCGCCCGGGGATGCGCTCTACAGCGCCGACATGGAAGGTCAAGCCACCGGTACCGTGGTCAATGCAGCGCCGGCCCCTGGCGGTGGATTCGATGTGCTGGTTGTCGCTCAGGTCGAAAGCGCGAACACGCAGACCCTGCACCTGAAAACCGCCGACGGCGCTGCGCTCACGCTCAAGCCGCTGCCCTACGCGCTCCCCGAGTAGGTGCGGCACGCCTATGTCTATTACCGGATCGACCTGACGCAGGCCGGGCTGGCAGCCAGCCAGGTCGATGCGTTGCTGCGTGCGATGGCTGCGCATTGCGGCCAGCACCCGCATCGCATGCAACGCTGTGACGATCCGGCGACGTGGATGGAGGTCTACCCGAACATTGCCGATTTTGTGGCGTTTTCAATGGCGCTGGATGCCGCAACCCAAGCGCTCGATTGCGCTGCATTTGTTGTGGGGGAACGCCATCTCGAGTGCTTTTTCGCGCCGTCCCCTAAACCATCCGCCTCCTCTGCTGGATGAAAGCAGCGGCTTGGATTTTGCGCTGCACGATCTATACCTAACGCTCCTTTAGCCCAAAGGAGAACGTCATGCCGGACATCAACAAAATGATCGCGCAGGAAAACGGCGAAGCGCCGACGCGCGGCCATCTCGTCGAACTGGATACGTGGACGGAGGAGCAGGCCATTGCCATGGCGAAACAGGACGGGCTGGAACTCGGCGACGACCATCTGGCCATCATCCGCTATCTGCGCGACTGCTACGCCGATCACGGCGGCACCATCACCGTACACATGCTGACGCATACGCTGGAAGAGGAGTTTGCCGTGCTGGGGGGACACAAGTATCTGTACAGCCTGTTTCCACTGGGACCGATTGCCCAGGCCAGCCGCTATGCCGGATTACCGCTGCCGCATGGAACACGCGACCCGTCATTCGGCATCGCGCTTTAAGCCGTCTCTAGTTGCTTTCTTGCACCGGAACGCGCGCCGCCAGCGCACACAGCAGCTCGTAGCTGCTGGTGTGGGCGGCAGCAGCAACCGATTCAACCGGCAGACCCTCCCCCCACAGCACGACCGGGCTGCCTATTCCGGCGTCAGCGCATTCGCTCAAATCCACGCACAGCATGTCCATCGATACCCGGCCGAGCGTGCGGGTCAGGCGGCCATTGACCAGAACCGGCGTGCCCGTTGGCGCATTGCGCGGATAGCCATCTGCATAGCCGCACGCGACCACGCCCACCCGCATCTCACGCTCCGCGCGATACAGCTGGCCGTAGCCCACGCCCTCGCCCGCTTGCAGGGCCTGCACGCTGATGATTTCAGATTGCAGCGTCATCACCGGCTGCAGCCCCAGCTGACTGGCCGACACGTCGGCAAAGGGCGATGCGCCATAGAGCATCAGACCCGGACGTACCCAAGTGCCCTGCGTGTCGGGGTAACGCAGCAACGACGCCGAGTTGGCACAGCTCCAGGGCAAAGCGTGATCATCCATTTCACGCAGAAACGGCTGCAATTGCCAGTCCACACCGGAAGCTTCATCCGCTTGGGCAAAGTGGGTCATCAGCGTGACGCCGGCCACCCCGGGCAGATGTCGTACCCGCGTGACAATTTCCGCATGATCCGCGAGCCGGAAGCCCAGCCGGTGCATGCCGCTATCGATTTTGAGAAACACCTGAAGCGGACGTACCGGCGGCTGCCGCTGCCACCAGTCGAGCTGTGCTGCATGGTGCAGCACCGGCCACAAATCCAGTTCGGTGCAGGTCGCGATTTCGTCTGCACCGAACAGGCCTTCGAGCAGCAGAATGGGCTGCTCCACGCCCATTTGCCGCAGATTAGCAGCCTCTTCCAGCGTCAATACGGCAAAGCCATCAGCCGCCGCCAGCGCCCGTCGCGCACGCGACAGTCCGTGACCGTAAGCATTCGCCTTGACCACCGCGAACACGCGCGCCGCACCTGCATGGCTACGCGCCACGCGCAGGTTGTGCGCCATCGCGCCGAGGGAAATTCGCGCCTGGATTGGCCGCATGGACTTAATAAGAACCGGGCTGCGCCAGCGATTCGAAACGCGTGTATTCACCGATGAAAGCGAGCCGCACGGTGCCAATCGGGCCGTTACGCTGCTTGCTGATGATGATTTCAGCCGTGCCCTTGTCCTGTGTGTCGGGGTTGTAGACCTCGTCACGGTAGATGAACAGGATGACATCGGCATCCTGCTCGATGGCGCCCGATTCGCGCAGATCGGACATCACCGGGCGTTTGTTGGGACGCTGTTCCAGTCCACGGTTCAACTGCGACAGCGCGACCACGGGCACCTGAAGTTCTTTCGCCAGGCCTTTCAGCGCACGCGCGATTTCGGAGATTTCGGTCGCCCTGTTTTCATTGCTGCCACTGCTGCTGCCCGACATCAACTGCAAATAGTCGATCACAATCAGGCCAAGCTTGCCGCACTGGCGCATCAGACGCCGCGCGCGGGCGCGCAGTTCGAGTACGTTGAGTCCGGGCGTTTCATCAATGAAGATCGGTGCCTCGTTGAGTTTGCCGAGCGCATAAGTAAGCCGCTGCCAGTCATCCTCACCGAGCTTGCCGGTCCGCAAACGGTGTTGGTCCAGCTTGCCTACCGAACCGATCATCCGCATCACCAGCTGCGCGCCGCCCATTTCCATCGAGAACACCGCCACCGGCAAGCCGGTATCGAGCGCAACGTTTTCGGCCATGTTGAGCGAAAACGCGGTTTTACCCATCGATGGCCGTCCGGCGACAATCACCAGATCGCCCGGCTGCAAACCCGAGGTTTTCTGGTCGAGATCATGAAAACCCGTCGGCACGCCGGTGATGCCGGAATCATTGTCCCGGTGATACAACTCATCGATGCGCTCGACGACTTCTTTCAGCAGGGGCTTGATTTCGACGAAGCCCGCCTGCCCGCGGCTACCGGATTCGGCAATCTCGAACACCTTGGCCTCAGCCTCGTCGAGCAATTGCGAAGCACTGCGCCCGCCGGGCGAATACGCCGTATCGGCAATGCCAGTCGCCACTTCAGCGAGACGGCGCATCACCGAACGCTCGCGCACAATTTCGGCATAGCGGCGAATGTTGGCGGCTGACGGGGTGTTGCTTGCCAGCGCGACAATGTAGGCGAGACCGCCTACGCTTTCGAGATGGCCGAGCGACTGCAGCGCCTCGGCTACCG
>JAAPAA010000332.1 GCA_012274165.1 Thiobacillaceae bacterium | reverse complement strand
TTCAGACGGAGCGCGGGTCTGCGACCCGCAGCATTTCAGCACTGACGGTGGGGCGAACGTCCGCGCGAGCCGTTTTCCAAGCCGGCTCGTCAGGAGCCTCGCCCCACCTGCTGCGGCTCCCCGAGCCGCGCTCCCGCCGGCCCGCTAGGAAATCCCTAATTTGAGAACCGGAGGTACGATGCAATGTTTTGTGCATGCAGGATTCCGAAAAACCGACCGTTGGAAATCCGATCAAGGCGCAAGACACACCCGCTAGTTGGGCGAGTGTTTGGAAAAATTTATGCGCCCTAAATCTTCCTGCGGCTGCGTTGCCACGAGGCTCGCGCGTCATTTTGCCGATCGCGTTGCTGGTGCGGGCCAGCCGGATGACAACCCTCGCTCCACGCGCATGAAATTTTTAAAAAACACCAAACTGATGGTCGGGTCCGCTTTGCTTGTGACCGGCCTGACCCTCCTCGGTATCTGGTATTTCCGGATTCCATCGCGCGAGATCACGCGCGCCGAGTTGGACCAGTTCATCGCGGCAAAATCTCTCACGGACGGCCGCGTCATACCAACACCCTACGCCGGCATTTACCGGGTGGAAGGCCAACTCAACCTGCCTGGCAAGTCCGAGCAAGTCTTTCTCACCACGCACCTGGATGAGGCCCAGATAAAAACCCTGTTCGACCAGAGTTGGGCCAAGGTCCAAATCCCCGGTCAAGGCAGCGGCCAATGGATCATGCTCCTTTCCAACCTGCTGATCGTCGGCGTGGTCATCGGTGTGGTCATGTATCAACGCAACATTGGCCACGGGAAAAATGCTCTCGTCCGGGAACGGCCATCCGTGAGTTTTCGCGACGTGGCCGGGATCGAAGAAGCCAAGAGTGAAGTGTCCGAGGTGGTGGATTTCCTGCGCGACCCCAAGAAGTACGAGCGCCTGGGTGGCCGGCTGCCCAAAGGCATCCTGCTGATCGGCCCGCCCGGCACCGGCAAAACGATGCTGGCCAAGGCGATTGCCTGTGAGGCCAACGCTCATTTCTTCAGCGTGCACGGCAGTGATTTCACCGAGGTCTTCGTCGGCGTCGGCGCCAAACGCGTGCGCCAGCTCTTCCGGCGAGCCGCCAAAAACAAACCAGCGATCATTTTCATCGATGAAATTGATTCCGTCGGCCAGGACCGCAAGCTCGACACGCACAGCGAACACCAGCAGACCATCAACGCCTTGCTCGCCGCGATGGACGGTTTCGACAGCAGCCAGGGCATTGTGGTGATCGCCGCCACCAACCGGCCCGAGGACCTGGATGAAGCGCTGCTGCGGCCCGGACGTTTCGACCGCAAGGTCTATGTGCCCTATCCCGACATGAAAGGCCGGCGCGCCATTTTGCAGGCCCACGCCACCGGCAAACCCATTGCCGACGAAGCGAAAGCCCTGGACGTGATTGCGCAAACCACTCCCGGCCTGTCCGGCGCGGACCTCGCGAACCTCCTCAATGAAGCCGCCATCCTTTCCGCGTTGCAGAATTCCACGCAGATCTCGCAGACCGACCTCGAGGCGGCGCGCGACAAAGTCCGTTTCGGCAAGGAACGGAAATCCATGGTCGTGAACCAAAAGGAGCGCGCGATGGTGGCCCATCATGAGGCGGGCCACACCATCGTTTACCTGCAGACGCAGTTGCTGCCGCCGCTTTACAAAGTCAGCATCGTGCCGCGCGGCCAGGCGCTGGGGGTCACCACCTTTTTGCCCGATGAAGACCAGCACCTCCAAAGCCGGCAGTTCCTGCTCGAGGAATTGCTCGTGCTGATGGGCGGGCGCGCGGCGGAAAAAACCTTTTACGACGCCACCACCAACGGCGCGGCCGGCGACCTCGATGTCGCGCGCAAGATCGCGCGCAAGATGATTCACGAATGGGGCATGGGCGGGAAACTCTACTACGAACCCGAACAGCGCGACGCCGAAGCCGAGATCAACCGCCTGCTCGAAACCGCCGACCGCCAGGCGCACGAACTCATCCAGACGCATAAGGAGAACACGGAGAAGCTGGCCCGGGCGTTGCTCGACCGGGAGACACTCACGCGCGAGGAAGTGCTGCAACTGCTTGCCCCGGCGAGCGCCGCCGTCCCCGCAGATGAAGTCCCGGCCTGATCCGGGAGTCCTGTGCGTGGTTTCCTCTGACCCAGCGCAATCCAAGCAGGGGAGAACACCCCATTGTGCGAAGTCATCGCCTGCCCGATAGTTCAAATATGTCAACTCAAACTCTGTTAATTATCGTGGTTCTGGTGCTAATATTCGGCGGCGGCGGCTTCTTCTGGAGCAGGCGAGGACGCTGAACGTACGCGGTCGGAATCCGGGCTGACGAACAGACGTTAAGCGATGCGGCGGGCGTGTCGCCCCAATCTTGGTTGCCAGCTGGGTGTGCCGCCGGCGGCCATTAAGACCATGTGAGGTTAAGACGGAGTGCGCTTTAACCTTGTGGAACTCCTCGCCAAGCCTCTCGCTTGGAGGCGTCAACTCATCGTGCAGCTTCAAGCGGAGGAAACCTGGCTATGCTGCGTGACGGTTTTGGGACGGGCGCTCTCAAAGAT
>JAAPAA010000331.1 GCA_012274165.1 Thiobacillaceae bacterium | reverse complement strand
CGGTAATCCTGTGTGAATACCGTGCCGGTTGTGCCGTCCAGCGCATGGCTCATGGGCAGCGGCCTGCCGTCTATCGTGCGGGCAAGACGCGGGAGCACACGTTGCGACTGGGTGAGCGGGAAGCATTGCATGTCCTTTGCAAGAGGTGCGCACACGGCCAGATCCGCCGTTTTTCCGAGCGCGCCCGCATCGGCGATGGTGCGCGTCAGTTGTGGCAGGGTGGACTCGGTCCTTGCCATGCCGATGCGGATCCCTCTTTCGTCCACCACGTCCCGAACAACCTGCAGGATCAGTTGCCCATCCCACAACAGGCGCGCGCCGGCTTGCGTGTTGAGGTGCACGCTGAGCGCCGGGTTTTTCGACAGGCGGCCTGCGCGCACGATTTCATCGTTGCGCGCGTCATAAAAGGAGACACCGGTTAATCCGGTCGTCAGAAATGAATCCGCGATCTGTTGCAAGGCATGCCGGCTGGAGTCGTTGCCTGGCTCCGCCTTCAGTTGCTGCAGGTTGAGGATCACGAAAGGGCGGGAGGACACCGTCAGTGCATCGGTCACGCCGGCGCTGATTTCGCTTTCGAACAGGCGCCGGGCGCTCTGCAGCGACGCTTCCAGGCTTGTGACGAGGATGGATTCAACTTGTCGCTGCATCACGGCATATACGCCGATGCCCGAGGCGAGGGTCAGGGCAACCAGAATGAGGCCGCCTATAATGCCGATGCGGTAACTTTCGTATTGCCGGTCCAAACAAGTCCTCTCCTGTCTTACGTCGCGGATGCCGGGGCGCGCGCGCAAGGTATTGGCATCGTGGATGCTGTTTCTGACCGGTAACTTACCACGCATTCCGGGGGAAGGTTGAAAGGACCGGGGTCTCTAAGGCGAAAGCCGAACCCGATATGAGACAGACGCCCAGCAGTGATTCAAGAAACCCTCTGCCCCGCCATGGCTTACTCGTTGAATCCTATGCGATCGACTGCTTTGCGGTACCACCGGCAGAATCCGGCCCAGACTGTGTAAAAACGCATTGAAGTTTCGGGCCCGCTGATTTTCCAACGCGAGGGTTCATTTCCCCAGCGTTAAAAGTTTGCGATGGCATTCGCCAATCGCCAACCAGATCAAGTGCGCGCGACAAGTTTCGACTTATCACTGGCGGGTAGGCGGCCACACGCCAGATTGGCCGGGATGGCGATGTCCATCAGCTTGGGGTTGGACAGCACCAGGCCATTCATCAACTCGATGTACTGCGCACGCGTGGTATTGGCCAGACGCGGGTTGTGGCGTTTTTCCTCGCCGATGGAGGACACCGTCCAGCCCTTGTAGTCGTGAGCCGGATAGACCAGCGTGTCATCGGGCAGCTTGAACAACTTGTCGACGATGGAATCGTAGGACTTGGCGGCATCGCCCGCCTGAAAGTCGGTGCGTCCGGTGCCGCGGATCAGCAGCACGTCGCCGGTAAATACCGCCTGTGGCTGATCGGGATTCAGCACGAAGCTGAAGGATTCGTTGGTATGGCCGGGGGTGTAGACCGCGCGCAGCTTGACGCCGTCGACGTCGATCAGGTCACCGTCGCGCACGTGGTCGGTCACGCATTCGGCCTGGGTGAACTCGCCCATCAGGGTGGTGCAGCCGGTCGATTCGCGCAGGTCGCCCAGCCCGGTAACGTGGTCAGCGTGGGTGTGGGTATCGATGGCGCGCACCAGCTTTAAATCCAGGTCGGATATGGCTTTCAGGTAATGCGGCACCATTTCCTTGACCGGGTCGATGATGAGGGCTTCGCGGCCGACACCCGACGAGATCAGATAGGTGTAGGTGCTCGATTCTGCATCGAAGAATTGACGAAACAGCATGTTTTTCTCCTTTTCTGGAGCCAATATCTCAACTTTGGCGTTGATCCCGTAGTACCGGATCGCATGTCACAAAATAGTATTTTTCAGCGGGCTGTTTACCCGGTCACGCGACAAAAATACTCGGGGAATTAGCACAAGCCTTATTCCAAGTTGATCCGATTTGGACAAAGTTTGATATGGGGTTGATTTGTTTGATTTAAAGCGTAAAAGCGGCGATGCATGCGAATGGGAGGATCACGCGCACACCGGTTGCCGCGAGGCATGGCTTAATTCAGCCGTTCGCCGACCGCTTAGGGAAGTAACGCAGGCCTTCTTTTTTGTTACCCCGACCGGCAGCTTCGGGGGGCAATTACGTTCACTCGTGCCGCAGCGCTTCGATCGGGTCCATGCGAGCGGCGCGCCGCGCGGGGAAATAACCGAACAGTACGCCGATGCCGGCCGAGAAGGCCAGCGACAGCAGGTTGATGGATGGATCGAACGCGTAAGGCACGCTCATCAGGCTGGACAGCCCCCAGGACGCAGCGGTGGCGATGATGACTCCGACGACGCCGCCCATCGCGGACAGCACGACCGCCTCGATCAGGAACTGCAGCAGCACTTCGTTTTCCAGCGCGCCGACGGCGAGACGCAGGCCGATCTCGCGGGTGCGCTCGGTGACGCTGACCAGCATGATGTTCATGATGCCGATGCCGCCCACCAGCAGGCTCACCGCAGCCACGGCACCGAGCAGGGTGGTCAGCACCTGGGTGGTGCTCGACAGCGTCTCGGCCAGTTGCTGGGTGTCGAAGATGTTGAAGTCGTCGTCGTCGCCTGCGGCGAGGTTGCGGCGCTCGCGCAGCAGCTGCGTCAGGCTGGCCTTCAGGCGCGTGCTGTCGCTGCCGTCGCGCATCGACACCAGCAGCGTGGCCACCTTGAGGCTGCCGGTGACGCGGCGTTGCAGCGTGCGCAACGGCACCACCACGGTGTCATCCTGGTCGCCCATGCCGCTCTGGCCCTTGGCGGCCAGGATGCCGATGACGGTGCACGAGAATTTTCGCACGCGCAGCTGTTCGCCGAGGCCGGTCTGGCCGGCGGTGCCGTCGAAGATTTCGCGCCGTACCGTTTCGCCGATGATGCACACGGCGGCACCGGCGCGCTGTTCTTCCGGTTCGAAGATGCGGCCGCTGGCGAGCTTCCAGTTGCCGGTGTCGAACCACGCGTTGCTGCTGCCGATGACGCTGGTGGACCAGTTGCGGCCGTTGGCCACCACGGTGACGCTGGCGCGGCCTTCGGGCGCGACAGCTGCGACACCGCCGATCTGCGCCGCGATGGCTTCGGCATCGCCTTCCTTGAATTGCGGCACGCCTGCGCCGCTTCCACCGCTGCCGCCCGGCCCCGAGCGCTGGCCTGGCCGCACCATCAGCAGATTGGTGCCGAGGCCGGAAATCTGCGTTTTGATCGACTGGGTCGCGCCGTTGCCGAGCGTGACCATCGTGATCACCGCGCTGACGCCGATGACGATGCCCAGAATGGTGAGAAACGAGCGCAGCAGGTTGCGGCGGATCGAGCGCAAGGCCAGCATGAAGACGCTGTACAGCATCAGCTCGTCTCCACCGGCAACGGCACGCCAGGCGCCGCAGTGGTCGGGTTCGGGTTCGCCACGTCGTCGGCGATGCGGCCGTCGATGAAATGCACCATGCGTCGCGCGTAGGCCGCCATGTCGGCTTCGTGCGTGACCATCAGCACGGTAATGCCATGGTCTTGATTGAGCGCCATCAGCAGGCCCATGATCTCGTGGCTGCGCTGCGTGTCGAGGTTGCCGGTGGGCTCGTCGGCCAGCACCACGGCCGGTTCGGTGACAATGGCGCGCGCGATCGCCACGCGTTGCTGCTGGCCGCCGGAAAGCTCCGCCGGCGTGTGGTGTTCCCAGCCGCCCAGACCCACGGCCTGCAACGCCTTGGCGGCTGCCGCACGGCGCACGCTGGCGCTGTCGCCGCGATACAGCAGCGGCAGCTCGACGTTCTCCTGCGCCGAGGTGCGCGCCAGCAGGTTGAATCCCTGGAACACGAAGCCCAGATAGCGGCGCCGCAGCCGCGCCCGCTGGTCGCGCGACAGCGCTTCGACGTGCGCGCCCTTGAATAAATACTGTCCAGCAGTGGGCGTGTCCAGGCAACCGAGGATGTTCATCGCGGTGGACTTGCCCGAACCGCTGGGCCCCATGATGGCGACGAACTCGCCGGCGTGGATGTCGAGGTCGATGCCCTTGAGCGCCATCAGCTCGGCCACGCCGCTGCCGTAGCGCTTGGTGACCCCGCGCAGCTGGATCAGCAGCTCGCTCATTTCGCTGCCGCAACCATTTGATCGGTGATGACCTGCATGCCGGCCTGCAGGTCGCCGCCGGTGATCTCGGTCATGCGGCCGTCGCTGATGCCGGGCGTCACGGCCACGGATACCGCCTGGCCATCGCGCAGCACCCACACTTGTTTGGCCGCTGCGGTGCTGGCACTGGCCGCGGCAGACTTGCGGGTGCCGCTGCGCGGCATGCGCGGCAGCAGGCTGATGCCCATACCTTTTTTGTCTGATTCGCCGGTTGCCGCCGCGGTGGGCGTGAAGCGCAGTGCGGTGTTGGGCACCAGCAGCACGTCCTTGCGCTGTGTGGCGGTGATGGTGGCGGTGGCCGTCATGCCCGGGCGCAGGCTCAGGTCGGTGTTGTCGACGTCGAGATAGGTCAGGTAGGTGACGACGTTGTCGGTGATGGTCGAGCCGAAGCCCACGCGCGTGACGCGCGCAGGAAACTTTCGGGTGGGATAGGCGCTGACGGTGAAGCTGGCGTTCTGGCCGACCTTGACCGCGCCGACGTCGGCCTCGTCCACATACACCCACAGGCGCAGCTGGGTCAGGTCTTCGGCCACGGTGAACAGCGTCACCGCCTGCAGCGATGCCGCTACCGCGTTGCCGGGGTCGACGTTGCGCGTGAGCACCACGCCGTCGGTCGGCGCGACGATCGAGGCCTTCGACAGGTTGGTCTGGTCGGTGGACAGCGCCGCCTGCGCGTCGGCCACGCTGGCGTGGGCGCTGGCCTCGTCGGCAATCGCGCGCGCGAGCGTGGCGCGGCTGCCATCAAGTTCGGCCTTGGACGGCACCTTGCCACCCGACAGACGCGCGACTTCTTCGAAGCGAGCCAATCCGGCCCTGGCTTCTTTCACCGTCGCGACGGTTTGCGCGACCCGGGCATTCGCGGCGGCCATGCTTGCGCGCGAGCGCAGGATCTGGTCGCGCAGCTTGGCGGTGTCGAGCTCGACCAGCACCTGGCCCTTGTGGATGCGGTCATTGACGTCGACGTTGACCTTCAGCACGGTGCCCGAGAGTTCACTGCCGATGTTGATCGAACGGGTCGGTTGCAGCGTGCCGTTGGCGGTGACGGTCAGCGTCAGGTTGCCGCGCGCCACGGTCTGCGTGGTGTAGCTCGGTGCCGCGTTGGCGGTTTTGTGCGCCTGCCACCACCACAGGCCGGCGGCGACCAGCACCAGCAGCAGGGCGCCGGCCCACAGCGTGGGGCGGCGATGCCAGGCGCGCGAGGTGGGTTCGTCGAGCAGGGCGGCGAGGTCGCTTTCGCTGCCGGGTGGCTGCGCTGCGGCGGTGGAAGATGAAGGCGTTGTGATGCTCATTTCGGGTCAGTCCGGGTTGCGTCTGCGGAGGAGGGGGGTGTTGCATCACTGTCTTCAGGGCGCCAGCCACCGCCCAGGGCCTTGTACAGGCGCACATGGTCAGTACTGAGACCGGCGCTGGAAATGGCCACACTTTCCTGCGCGTTGAGCTGGGTGCGCTGGGTATCGAGCACGGTCTGGAAGTCGATCAGCCCGCTGTCATAGCGCAAGCGCGCCAGCAGTGCAGCGTTGCCGGCCGCCTCGGCGGCCCGTTGCAGGGACAACAGGCTTTCGCGGTCGCCGCGCAGCGCAACCAGCGCGTCTTCCACGTCCGTCAGCGCCGTCAGCACGGCAGCCTGGTAAGCCATGCCCGCCTGGTCCAGCGCGGCCTGCTGCGCACGCACCTGGGCGCGCAGGGCGCCGCCATCGAACACCGGCAGCGACACGCTGGCCAGCAGCGCTCCGATGCCCGCCGAACTACTGGTCAACGCGCCCAGCGTCAGGCCGACCAGACCCAGCGAGCCACCCAGCTGGAAGTTCGGCATGCGTGCCGCCTCGGCTTGCGATACGCGCGCCAGCGCGGCCATCACCTGGAGTTCGGCGGCGCGCACGTCGGGCCGCTGGCGCAGCGTCTCGGCGGGGAAGCTCAATGCAAGATCGGCGGCGGCCTGTGGCACCGGGTCGGACGCGGCGAGCACCGTCGACAAGGCCGCCGGCGGCTGGCCGGTCAGCACCGCGAGTGCATGACGGGCCTGTTCGATGGCGGTCTGCAACGCCGGGATCCGGGCGCGTGTCTGTTCGGCGGTGGTGAGCGCCTGCTCGGTGTCCAGAGAGGTGACCAGTCCGGCCTGCAGGCGCCACTGCGTGATCTGCAAGGTCTCGAGCTGGCTGGCCAGGTTGTCGGCGGCAATCGCCAGGCGCACCTGGGCACCCCGCAGCGTGATGTAGCTGAGTGCCACTTCGGCGGCAATCGACACCTGCACGTCGCCCAGGCTCGCGGCGCTGGCCTGGGCCGTGGCCTCGCTGGCATCCAGTGCACTCCGGTTGGCGCCGAAGATATCGAGCTCCCAGTTCGCATCGAGGCCGACCTTGAAGGTGTTGCCAGTGATGTTCCCGCCGCTGATGCCTCGCTGTGCCGACGCTGAACTGCCGACCGTCGGCAGCAGCGCGGCGGCCGAGACATCGCGCAGCGCACGCGCCTGCCGCAGCGCAGCCTCGGCACTCTTGACGCTGGTATTGGCCTGCAAGGCCTGGGCCACGAGGCTGGCGAGCAGCGGGTCGTTGAAGCGCAACCACCATTGCGCCAGCGAGGATGCGCCGGTCGTTGCGGAAACATTGGTAGTGGACCAGTTGACCGGTATGTCGACCGCGACTGGCACGGCACGCTGTGGCGCCACCGACGCGCAACCGGATAGGACCAGCATCATGCAAGCCGCAACGGTCGTGAAGCGCATCCCGCGTGCAGCGGCTGCGTGGTGGTTAGAAAGGGGGGAGGGCATCATGGTTCAGGCAGGGTTCTGGCATCATGGATTCGCGGGTATCGGCGTCTTGTGCTGTGATTTTTTCGAATGGCCCGGTTTTTTCGAGGTCAATGCGCCGGTGTTACCCACGCTGTGCGACCGACATTCGCATGATGCGCTGCTGTTTCTGAAGCAATCTGTTCGATAGCGCACGTTACGGTTCCTCACGATTGTTCGACGCCGTAGTTTTCCACGGCAATGACGCTCCAGGACGGAGTCGGGCAAAGCCGGGTTATCTGTGATCAGTCCGCCGTCCACTTTGATGAAGCTTATTGCATATATATTTATCTTGCAAGATAATTAATAGTTGAGACTCTATACACATGAGCAAGCGATCCGACATGGCTGACACACCTTCCAATCCCGTTAACATGCACCGGGAGAACTGGCCTGAATCCTACGATGCGCAGATGTTCCCACTGGTCATTTCACTCTTGCAGGCCCACGAAGCGCATCATTCCCGCGCGGTCACGGTCATGGCCGCCAGTGGTTTGAGCCTGGTTGAATTCGATGTGCTGGCGAGTCTGCGCCGCTCCCCGCCACCCCATGCACTGACGCCATCGGACCTTCAACGAGCGATGTTGATCACGTCTGGCGGGCTGACCAAAGTGTTGCAGCAACTGGAAATGCGAGGGCTTGTGTCACGCTCAACCGACGATGCTGACCGACGCGTCAAACCTGTTGCGCTCACCGATCAGGCCATGCCTGTTTTGGAGAAAGTGATGTCTGAATCGCATACGATTGTGGGCGGTTGGATACGTCAATCATTGACCGGCGCCGAGATCAAGCAACTCACGTTACTTCTGAAGAAACTGGTGAATACACCTTCCTTGAGTTGACCATATCGCCAAGACCAAGCCAGAACCGGCTTTAGATGACGCGAACGGCGCATCACTCGTGTACGCCGCAAATGCGCCAGCAACTCCTTCTTCAGGGCGCCTCTGGCCTGTATGAAGAGGCTGCGATAAATGGTCTCGGGTGACACTTTGACCGAAGGACACAACGTGATAGACAGACCCGCAAGCTGGAAGGCTTTGTGGGATTTTTTCGTCCCGGATGTCGTTCCTGAATAGAACGGTCATCGCACACAGTTGCGGCCTGAATGCTTGGCAAGATAAAGCCGATCATCGGCGGTTTGTAGCAGGCCATAGCAGGACAGCTTCGCGCTGGGACTCATGCTGGCGCAGCCGACACTAATAGTGACCTGGCAGGCTCCGTCCGGGCGTTGCTGGGGGATCCGCAGTTCCATCACTGCATCGCGCAGGCGTTCACCGATCCAGCGTGCGCCTTCGAGATCGGTTCCGGGCAGGATGGCAACGAATTCTTCACCGCCGTAGCGGGCCAGGAGGTCGCCAGGGCGGGTGAGCGCCTTAGCCATGGCATTAGCCCCCGTCGCAGGCAGTGGTCGCCTTCGCGGTGGCCATACAAGTCGTTGAACTGCTTGAAACAATCCACATCCACCATTACCAGGGACAGGCGATGTTGTTCCCGTATCGCGCGCAACCATTCGGCACTCAGAGCAAGGTCGAAACCGCGCCGGTTGGCGACGTCGGTGAGACTGTCCTGGTTGGCGTAATGCTCCAGTAGGTCATTTCGGATCTTGATCCGGAGCTGATTACGGATACGCGCTTCGACCACATCCAGGCGGAAGGGGCAGGTAATACAGTCCTCAGCGCCCAACCTGAGCGCCTGGACCTCGTCCTCGGCGTTGTCCCGGTCGATGATCAGCATGACCGGTATAGACTGCGTCGTCTCGTCCTCCTTGAGTTGACGGCAGATCTCCAGGCCCTCCCGGATCGGCGCCAGGTTGTCAAGCAGGATCAGGTCAGGTCTTTGATCCGGGTGGCGAGCGGTTTCCAGTATGTCGGCGGCGCTCGGCACAGCCTGAATCTGGCACTCGGGCGCCATGATTCGGGCCAGGAGAGTGGCAGTCGGTTTGCTGTCGACGATGAGGATGCGTGGCTTGTCGGATGTAATGATCTTCTCCCACAGCGAATCTGGTGTTTCCGGCATCTGGAGAAGGTGGAACGGGTTTTGAGCGGGCGTATCCTGCTGCGGTGCGTGCGCAGGATGCGTCTCGGCATTCAGCCATCGTGGTTTGAGCTTGGCCAATTTCATACTTGGGCGTCTCCTCTCGAATCATGTCGAATCAGGCATCGATCAGTACAGCCAGTGCGCTTTCAGCTTGCGGCATTCACCGCTCCATTCGCATGCGTCAGAGCAACCGTAGCGTTTTTCACTCGAGAAGCAGGGTTCGTCGCCGCATTGCAACTGGATAAGCCGGATGAGCTGCGTTTGCGAGGTATAGGGCGCGCACGCCTCAAGTCCAAAATCACATACCAGTTTCTGCAATTGTTCAACGGTCATATCCGGCTCCAGGTAAGCAGGTTGGTTAATCTACGCATTTTTGTTGGGGACAGAGCCGAACCGGAATCGCCCACCATACAACGCTCATCACGCCAATCCTTGTTGGCGGTTGCCCCACGAAACCATGAATCATTTTTTTGATGGCATCTGCATCATGAGAAAAAAATTTCCGGGTGGGTATTGGGAGAATCTTTAGTTAGCTAGACCGTTCATCGCAGCGGGACACCATCCGATTGCAGCCAGTTGAAATCTGATGAAAAATTCGAATGCTTGCCTAATGGGCGCAGAATCTCGTAGCCGTGCCCATTGCGACAGGGAGACGGTACGCAGCCAGATAAAAAGAGAGGGAGGAGCATGGCAATCGAGCAACCCGGGGAGGATCGGCAGCCACCACATCGGGATGTGGAGTCGGGCCTTGCGGAACCTTTCCGGCAGGAAACCGAGACGCGGCCCTTGCCCACTATCGAATACCTGCAAGCAGAACTGCAGCAGGTGCAACAGGCGCTGGCGGAATCGCAAAACAGCGAACAGCTTTTGGCGGGACTGTTCGAATCGGCCATGGACGCCATCATCAGCGTGGACGAGGGCCAGTGCATCGTGCTGTTCAACCCGGCAGCCGAGCGGATGTTCGGCCTGTCGGTCGCCGAAGCCATAGGCCAGCCGATCGATACGCTGTTGCCTGAGCAAGCCCGCCAACACCATGCGGAACACATTCGCACGTTCGCCCGCACTGGGGTGTCCAGCCGCCAACTGGTGGGCCCGGGCTGCGTTCACGGCCGACGCGCCAATGGCGAGCTGTTTCCGGTAGAGGCCTCCATTTCCCAGATCAAGGTACAGGGCCGCCGGCTGTTCACTGTCATCCTGCGCGATATCAGCCGGCGCATCCACGACGAACAGGCCTTGCGCGAAAGCGAAGAACGCTTGACGCTGTTTGCCGCCACCACGTTCGAGGGCATCGTCATCAGCGAGCGCGGTCGCATCATCGACTGCAACGAGCAATTCGCGCGAATGATGGGCTATACCGTCCGGGAGTTGGCGGGCAGGCTCATCGAGGAGTTGGTCGTCCCCGAGGACCGCGAACGCGTTGCGGAAAATATCCGGCGGGGTCGCGAAAGCATTCTTGAACACGCCATGCTGCGCAAGGACGGGGAGCGCCTTATCGTCGAGACCCATGGCAAGACGATCCCGGTTGGGTCGCCCGGCGGGCGCCGGCTGACGGCGGTGCGCGACATCACCGAGCGCAAGCGGATCGAGCAGGCCTTGCAAGAGCGAACCGAGCGGTATGAACTGGTGCTGGCAGGTGCGCAGAGTGCCATCTGGGATTGGGACGTGCCTGGCCGGCGCGTCCATTTTTCCGCGCAGTGGAAGGTCATGCGGGGTTTTGCAGAAAACGAGGTGGGCGATGGCGAGGAGGAGTGGAGCGCCGGCATCCATCCGGAAGATGCCGCGCGGGTCATGGCAGCTGTCGAGGCCCACTTCCTCGGGAAGACGCCCGTCTTCGCCGAGGAATACCGCATCCGCTGCAAGGACGGGTCGCTGAAATGGATTGCCGACCGTGGCATCGCCCAGCGCGACGCCAGAGGGAACGTCGTCCGCATGGCCGGCTCGGAAAGCGACATTACCGAACGCAAGCGGATAGAACAGGCGTTGCGCGACAGTCAGGCAGATCTGAATCGTGCCCAGTCAGTGGGCCAGATTGGCAGTTGGCGGCTCAATATTCTACGCAACGAATTGCACTGGTCCGATGAGAACCACCGCATCTTCGGTATCCCCGAAGGTACCCCCATGTCCTATGAGACATTTCTCTCCACCATTCACCCGGATGACCGGGAATACGTTGATCGCATGTGGATGGCTGCATTGCGCGGCGCACCTTACGATATCGAGCACCGACTGGTTGTGGACGGCGTGCTGAAATGGGTGCGCGAGCGGGCCGAGCTGGAATTCGATGAGCAGGGGCGGTTGCTGGGCGGATTCGGCACGACCCAGGACATTACCGGACTCAAGCAGGCCGAGCAGGCATTGATCGAGGCCGATCAGCGCAAGGACGAGTTTCTCGCCATGCTCGCCCACGAGCTGCGCAATCCGCTGACGCCGATCCGCAACGCCGCGCATGTGCTGGGCCGCCTGGAGACGCAGGAGCCGCGGGTGCAGTGGGCGCAGCAGATCATCGAGCGCCAGGTGGGCCACCTGACCCGCCTGGTGGATGATCTGCTGGACGTTTCGCGCATTGTGCGCGGCAAGGTCTCGCTCAAGATGGAGCCGGTCGAGCTGGCCGCCGTGGTGAATCAGGCGCTGGACATGGCCCGTCCGCTGATCGATGGGATGCAACATCAGATCGCGGTAAGGCTGCCCGAGCAGCCGGCCTATCTGGAAGGCGACCCGGTGCGGCTTGCCCAGGTGCTGCTCAACCTGCTGGACAATGCAGCCAAATATACGCCCGAAGGCGGAAGAATCGAGGTCGAGGCCAGCGTGGTCGGCCCCGTCATCGAGATCCAGGTGCGCGACAACGGCATCGGCATTCCGGCAGACCTGCTGCCGCAGGTGTTTGACCTGTTCCAGCAGGGTGAGCGCACGCTGGATCGCAGTCAGGGCGGACTGGGGATCGGCCTGACCCTGGTGAAACGGCTGGTGGAGATGCATGGCGGACTGCTGGAGGCATCCAGCGCCGGAGAGGGGCTCGGTTCGGAGTTCACGATCTGGCTGCCTGTCTTGCCTGGCCCGTCGTCTATGGCCTGCCAGCAGGTGAGGGAGGCGAACCCCGCCGCGGCTCATTGCCGGGTGCTGGTGGTAGATGACGATCCCGCCGTGACCGACAGCATGACTGTGCTGCTGCAGATTGAGGGCCATGAAGTCAGGGCAGCAGCCAGCGGCGAGGCGGCGCTGGAACTTGCCCGCAGCTTCCGGCCCCAACTCGTCCTGCTCGACATCGGCCTGCAAGACATGGACGGCTACACGGTGGCCCGGCAGTTGCGTGCACAGCAGGCCGCGGGTGAAAAGATCTGCCTGGTGGCGGTGACGGGCTACGGCCATGAGGCCGCGCGGGCGCGTTCGGAAGATGCGGGTTTTGACCGGCACCTGGTCAAGCCGGTGGACCCCGAGATCCTATGCGAACTGCTGGCCGAGATCGGGCGCGCGCAGACTGGCCGGGCTTCGGGCGACTAGGCCACCATGCGGCAAACGACAGGAAACCCGTCGTGAAACGACTTCGATCGTGGCTTGCTCCGGCCCACACCATTCATCGGGTGGTGCAGTTCAATATCCGGCAGGTCTTTCTGCTCACCCTGCTGCTGGGGCTGGCGTTTTCCGCGCTGCTCGCCATTCCGTTTGTCCTCTATCACCGGGCCGAATCTGACAATAATCTGAGTCTGCTGCAGGCGGAACAGGAACAGGTCATCAAACTTGCAGCGGGCGCCATTCATCAGGAAATGGACGCCGTCCTGTCCGACCTGCGCTATTTGTCGCAGCACAACGAGATCAGGAACTACCTGACCCATGCCACCCCCGGCAGCCGGCTTGACCTGGCCAGGGAGTATCTGGTTCTGGCCAGGCAGAAACGCCTCTACGATCAGATTCGCTTCATCGGCGTGGATGGCATGGAGGAGGTGCGCGTCAACTTCAATGAGGGCAACCCCGAAATCGTCGCGGACCCGAATCTGCAGGATAAACACGACCGCTACTATTTCGAGAAAACCCTGGGTTTGTCGCCTGGGCAAATTTACGTCTCGCCGCTTGACCTCAACATCGAGCAAGGCGCTGTCGATCAGCCGCCCAAACCGGTCATACGCTTTGCAGTCCCGGTGGCCGATGAGCGGGGACAGATCCGCGGCATGGTGGTGCTCAACTACCTGGGGCAGCGTTTGCGCGACAAGTTGAGTGCACTGGAGGGACAGGCGGGCAAGATCCGGCTGCTCAACGCGGATGGGTATTGGCTCATGGGACCCACCCCGGACGACGAGTGGGGATTCATGTTCCCGGAACGTTCGCAACGACGTCTTGCCAGGCTTTCCCCCCCGCTCTGGCAGCAGATGAAAGCAGAACATTCCGGCGTCTATCAATCCGCAGAATCCTGGATCCAGTTCGAGCGGGTTTACCCCCTGCTCCGCGAGAGTTCCCAGGCCGGTGCGGCACACTTCGCCAGGCCAGTTGATGCGGATCGGTATTACTGGACCATTGCCGTCGAACTCTCCCAACCCGCCATACAGGCGGCCAATATCGCATTGCGGAAGAGACTGTGGACGGTTTACGGCGCGTTGGTCGTGTTTGCATTCCTGGTCGCAGGCGCGCTTGCCTTGGCCATCCATCGCAACAAGGCGCTCGCCGAGGTGGTGGAAAAGGTCGTGGACAATCTGCCGCTGCTGATCGCCTATGTGGATGCGGAACAACGCTACCGCTTCAACAACATGGCTTACGAACGGTTCTTTGGTTTGAATCCCAGCGAAATTTACGGCAAAACGATGCGGGAACTGCTGGGGGAGCCCGCCTATCAGGCCGCCCACTCCTACATCGAACAGGCACTGGCCGGGGAAGCGGTGACTTTCGAACGCCAGTTGGCTGATAAGGGCCCGGGCGTGTACGACGTGGTGATCTCCTACCTGCCGGACAGGTCGCTCCAGGGCGAGGTGCGCGGCTTTTACGTGATGGTCAACGACGTCAGCCTGATCAAGGAATCCGAACGTCTCGACAGCCGTCGCATGCGTGAACTGGCCCACGTTTCCCGCCTCGCCAGCATGGGTGAAATGGCCACCGAGATTGCCCATGAGATCAACCAGCCGCTGGCCGCCATTGCCATGTATAGCGCGGCCGGCCAGCGCATCCTGCAAGGCTATGATGACCGCAGCCAGGTGCAGGGCTGGCTTGAAGCCATCAATACCCAGGCAAAACGTGCCAGCGAAATCGTGCGGCGGGTGCGCCGTTTCGCACAAAAAGGCGAACATCAAACTGGCCCGGTGGACCTGGGGCAAATCGCGCGCGAGGTGGCTGCCCTGCTTGATCATGAGGCCCGGTCACAGCAGGTGGAGATCGTTCTGGAACTGGCTGAAGACCTGCCAACGGTGCAAGGGCAGGGCGTCCTGCTGGAACAGGTGGTCTTCAATCTGGCGCGCTATGCATTGGATAGGGTGCGGGCACAAACTGGCACGCGCAGGATCACACTAAGGACAGCCTTCGATGCGCACTTGGTCTATGTTGAAGTGTGTGATACCGGGCCCTGCGTGGATCCGGCGCTTGGCGAGCACATCTTCGATTCGTTCGTAACGGAGGAGGGTTTGGGCATGGGTCTAACCATCAGCCGCTCCATTATCGAGGCGCATGCCGGCACCTTGCGCTACGTCATGACTCCCAAAGGCGGGAATGCTTTCATGTTCAGCCTGGCGCGAGAGGCACGGTGATGAAACCGTACGAGCCAACGGTTTATCTCGTCGACGACGATGACGCGGTGCGCGGTGCGCGAGGCGCTGGGTGCCTTGCTCGGGTCGGTTTTCCTGAGCTACGAGAGCTACGCTTCGGCAGAGGCATTTTTGGCTGTGGCCAATCGTCAAATGCGGGGCTGCCTTCTGCTCGATGTGCGCATGCCTGGCATGAGTGGCCTGGAACTGCAGCGCAAACTGCAGGATCAGGATGTCGGGTTACAGATCATCATCATTACCGGACATGGCGATGTGCCCATGGCGGTGCGCGCCTTGAAAGCTGGCGCCTCCGATTTCATCGAGAAACCGTTCAATGAGCAGGATCTGCTCGACCGCATTCAGAACTGCCTGCACGATGACCATTACCTTTCGCACACCCGGCAGGCGCTGGATGAAGCGGCGGCGCGTTTTGCCACGCTCACGCCGCGAGAGCAGGCGGTGATGGAATTGATCGCGGCGGGCAATCACTCCAAGAAAATCGCGGCACAACTCGACATTCAGGATCGAACCGTAGACGTCCACCGCTTTAATATCATGCACAAGGTGGGTGTTCGGACCCTGGCCGAGCTATTACGTCTCTGGTCCGTCGCCCATCAACCGATGTAGCCGTTCAGAAGATCATCCGGGCATGCGAGTGCGGCTTTTGTATCTGCACGAACGTTGAATATTTTGGAGTTAACCGAAATACGGGAGTCTCAACAATAATCTCAGATGGACTTGCCGGTTTTTATCCATAACTTCGCATAATGTACCGTTAGGTTCAAGAAAACGACTTCCCAGCCGTAAAGCAGCACATGTTTTATGCAAAATTCCTCGTCGTCGCCGGACTGGTTCTGTTGGCCATTGGCCTGCTGAAAAGAAGAAATTCCAAGCGGCCGCACAATCATGAACCACTACTAAGAAACCAACCGGCAGACCTGAAAGACTCGATTTATCACCCGAAGGAATGGCGAAAGCCGAAAAGATAAAGCCCGCGAAAAGCGGGCTTTTTTAATCTAATGGGATCCGCGAAAAAGCCGGAAGGCCTTTATCCATGCGGCCTTAAAAGTCGACTTTTCTGCAGGGCATATTTAGACCTATGAACTTCGGCGGACACTGATTCGCGGAATCGTCGCAGGGGCGGACGACGCCCCTAAACGCTCCTGCATCCCGCTCAAGACGAATCCGAAACCCCGAGCCCCTCACGGGCTCTCGGCGGATTCTGCGCCAGTGGTGTGCTGTCGTCCGGTTTGGCTTTCAGAACAGGGGCTTTTGTGTCGGCTATTTGCGTGTCTTCTTGCTCACGCTGCTTAGGCTGATGATAGGGGTCATAGTACAGACCGGCGGCGCGTTGCCTGCACTGTTCAGGCGGCAACCATACCGGCGTTGCCTGTTGGCTGTAGCACGTGCAGGACTTGGCCGAGGCAATGCAGCCGACCACCTCAGGAGCGACAACAGGAGGCACCACAGCAGCGTAGAGAGGGGCGCTGAGGGGATTCGCATCATCGGCCGGAGTCATAGCCTCAACCAACCGCGCAGGCACCGCAGACGCCATCACAGCGACCGCACGCCCATCATTCAACCTGGGCACATCTTGATTGACCCCTTCCGCTTTTGTTTCTCCCGGATTCACGACGCCAGAAATCCGGCTTGTCGTTTTCCACGCAAGGAAACCACCAATAGCCACAGCACCGACGACCACATAAGCCGCCCACGGCAGCTTTGCCCTTGGCGGTTTCGTGTGCAGTTCTGCACTTTTGTAGAGATTGAATGTTTCCTTCGGGAGCCGATATTTGCGCTTCGTCGCAAGGCTATAGCTGGACTTGTCGTCTTCATTGATGACTTCGGATTTTTCGTACCTGTAGCGGCCGAGATAAGACGACTTCAGGAAAATATGGAGGCCACCCTTCACAAGCTTGCGGATATTTGCATCGAGCAGCCCGGAGCCCTGCGTGAGCAAAATAAAGTCGATGCCTCGATGACGGTGAGTCTCAAAAGCCGAGATATACGGCGGCACTTTTGAGCCGGTTGCACGCGGCCTGAAGAACTGCTGACATTCGTCGATTGCAACAACTGAGCCGGGCGGGAAGGTAAATTGATATTCAGACGTTCCCTGATCGTTTCTTTCCTCGGTCGTCCATTCTTCGATAAGCGGAAGTTTTGAGTGCTCAAGCGTCAGCCCGCGCACGTTGGTGAAAACCGGCCGGCCGGCATATTGCCCCATCAGCATCTGGACGAGAAGCGCGGTTTTACCCATACCTGGGCCACCAGTGATAAGCGTAATCATGCTGACATGACCCCAATTCTTGAGACAGCGGCAAAGGCCGCACGCGCAATAATCGCGCCGAGAATGACGCCGGTAGCCTGACCGAAGCCGATCAGGTTAAGCAGATCCAAGACCGACCCGGACAGCCCGCCATAGCTGGCGATTACATAATCCTTAACTTCAGCAGCAACCAAAGCGAGACCAGCATAAGAGATGACGCCAAGCCCAAGAGATAGCAAAACCCGCCTAGCCACTGGACCCGCGAGAGCGATAAGAAAGGCACCGAAATTCCCCATTATGTTTTAACTCCACCGATGAAAATATATCCCGCACTAAGCCACGCCAGCACCAAGACCAACGGCCGCAGCGCGTTAGCGAACTGACACAGCGGATCAAATGACATTGAAACGTTTTGCCCCAAAAATGAAGCCGTCATGGGCGCAGGACAGACACCCGCCCCGCCGACCGCGACCGGCGTAATCATCGAAATATTCCGCGCTTGCGTTGACAGGTCTTCTGCTGTGGGCGTGTCCAAGTTGGCACAGCCGAGCGTTGCCGGATACTTGTCACACTGGCCCGGTGTTGGCTCTGGCGGAGGATCGGGAGTAGGCTCAGGCGCTGGATTCGTGACAGGTTGCCCCGCTGTATCCGTCAACGGCTGATCATAGGTTGACACCGTGACTTGACCATTTGACGCAGGCGAAATGACAGCCATGGGCTGAGCCGTTGAACCATCCGGTTTTGTGTAGGGGTCGCCAGTCGGAACCCGCGCAGGCTCATACACAGGCGCAGCGGCCGGAATGCCAAGCTGAAACGCCAAATCTCCGAGCGTACCCACGGACGGCGCCGGGAGTGCATCAAAATCCGCTTGTGTTGCCGGGTGCGTGGTGGTTGCCGCACTGGCCGGGTCCGTCAACGCGCACGCGCTACCGTTCGCCGTGTAGCCCGCTGGACACCCGGTCTCGGTGACATTGCCAGTCGGGGCCGGATTGCCATAAGAGGCACCTGTACAGTTTGGGTACACCTTGGAACATGACGCAATATCCGGCAGGGTGCACTTGTTTATTCCTGCGTTGTAGGAGCCCCCCGCCCGGTTACACGTTGAGAGCGCATCGGAACCGCCGCTAGTTGCACACGTGTAATTCGGTGATTGATAGAACATCGTGTAGCAGGAAACCGTTTGCGTTCCGGGTTGCACTGTTGACGGCGCGTTAGTGATATTCCAGCCGCCGACTTGATCAGAATGCAGACCGGCATCGCCTGTCCAGGCGAGCAGCGCAACGCCCGCCAGCCATGGATTGGCCAGCAAAGACCCCCGAGCATAGCTTGCCGCATTCGCAGCCGGTTCGATGGCACCCGGAATGCTGACCGCTCGACCCGCCACCGTGAGACGACCAGCACCAGAGAAGCCACCGCCGGAGATTGTCGGGGCTGATATCGGCTTGTATGTTCCGGCCGCGTAGCCATCAAAAGTGGGCGTAGCCACGTAGGAAGCATGAGACGGCCGCGTGTAGAACATCGCACCGACGAAGGACAGAAAAATGAGGAAGTGCGTAGTTAAGTTCATCGCAGAATGATCCATGCAGGAAGGACAACGATTAGAAAACCGGCTATTGAGTAGAGGCTGAAAACGCTCATGAGATACCCCGGCGAAGGACGGTAATTCCCCAAGCTGCAACCATGGCAGCAACGACACCCCAGCCCAGCAGGTTGCCATCGGTGAACTCTTGCACCGGATCAGCGGAAGGCGTGAGCGTGCAAGAACCTACGACATTCGTAGGCGCTGCGACTGAATAAGGCGAGCAGGTTGGGGAAGCGGTCCCGGTCGTGCACGTTTTGTAGTTGAGAGACCAAGCCCCGGACACATCGCGGGTTGCGCTCATGGTGAATAGACCTTGTGAGGAATAGCCCCCGGCCAGTTGTGGCGCTTGGTTTGAATAGTACGCATCGACCGCGTTTGATTGCGTGTCGTAGCACTTGCCGAATGCAGAAAATCCAGTTGCCATCATTTACCCCACGCGAAAAAAAAGGCGGCAGGCTCACACCCACCACCCGAACAGTCGAAAAGCTTAAACAGCTTTCTTCATGTACTTAAACGCAGCAATGGCGATGATGATAATCAGCGCCAAGCCTGCGACGGTCAGACTGTCAGCTTTCGCATCGGTCATTGCAGTCGTCACATCGGCAGGCACAGCAGCGAAAGCGGAGCCAGTAGCAGCCGTCATACCACCAACCACAGCAACCGCTTTGCCGGTTGCATTGTCAATAACAGCAACCACTTTGCCGGTTGCATTGTCAATAACAGCGTGAGCGCGGGTTTTGAAAGAATTGAACATGGTTTTTTCCTAAGAGTTTTGCCTGTATCCGACAGGCGGCGGATTCTCCAAAGTGGAGGAATTCTTTAAGACCTGAGTATTTCCACAACAGTAAAGCCCCGCTCGCACCAGTCCATGGCCGTTAACGCGGCGGTTTCGTGATCTTCAAAATCACCGGCATTCCGAACAAGCTGGACAAAGCCCACCGAGCCATTAACAGGCGCGAGGAATTGCCCTGTTTCGTGGTCCTGGACGATGTAGGCGGAATGCCGCATGGTTAGGCGGCTTTCGTCATCGAACGCGGCTTGACGTCGACGATCTGAATTTTCGTCATCTTGCCGGTCGTTACCATCTGGTAAGTCGCATCGGCTTCCAGCGGAAAAGGGAGGTGCTTCCACTTGTCGTATTCGCTCGACTCGCCCGCGTTGAATTCCTCAGTTGCGAAACCCTTGGCGGTGCCCTTCGATTCGTCCAGGGCGACCTGCACAAACACCTTGAAGCTGTCATAGTTTTTGCCGTCGACCTCGCCTTTGAATCGCTTAATGCCGGTAACGGTGACTTGTTGTTTGAATTCCATTTGATTCTTCCTTTGAGTGATGGCCTGAAAAGTTTTTAGTGCGAGAGGGCCGGGGCTTGCACTATGGGAACCAATGCAGCGAGTCGACGCGGGAACTGTTCCGGGTCGATGCCTGCGAGTATTTTTGTAACGATTTCTTCAGCGGAATGGCCAAGGCGCTTCCAGACGTTGACCAACTTGCCGTAGCTGCGTGCGTGATAGAACTCCAACACCTCAAGCACGATTTCGGCTGACTTTTTCTTGATGAGGGTTTTCGCTTCCAGCTTTGACCAGTGGCCGAACCATGCGGCGAACACCGGATAAGCGGCCACTAGAAATTCGTCCGGCGTGATGAGCATTTCAAGCGGCAAAATCCGGTCATGGCTGGAGAATTGAACCTCGACCCGCGACCATTCTGATTCGCTATCGCCTAGCTGTTTGCCCTTCTCATAGACGCGGAGTAGTTGCGAAGAATGGCGAGTACCAACGTAGAACGTAAGCCCCTTCCCGTTGGGGTCGTCGCCAATCCAGTTCCCTGCCTGATTCGCCAGTGGGCGATTGTGGAGACGGTCGAAACCGCCAGCCATATAGGTTTCGGGGCACTGGCGCACCTTGATCGTTCCGGCAATGTCGTCGTGTGCAATATCGCAGCGAGTGAGAGAAGGGCCATAGCCAATTTCCTTGTGCTGGTTGAGGATCGTGTATAAACGCTGCTCCCAACCTTCGAGAGCATGTAGACAGCCCATGCCGGTGAGGTAAATCGAGACCGTTCCGCGTTGCGAATCGCCCCCAAAGGAAACCGCGCCAAGCTGACATTTTTTGTCGCCGATGATGAAGGACCACAGATAGAAATCGCGGCCCTTGTCCTGTTTTTCGAAAGTGGTAAAGCCGAACACTGTCTTGAGGAAATGCCGCATAGAATCCATGAAATCGAACTCCGTAACGCACTGGCGCAAGGGATCAAAGGCCATTTCTTTCGTGGTGAATCGTAGCGAGTCGATATGACTGAAGTTACCCAGCACCGGGGAACGAACCGTGACGATTTTTAGTTCCCGACCATCGAGCACAACAACGGGTTGAGATTGACCCCCCGTGTTTACTGTGGGGGGGGTCTCTGCCGCCAGCGCCGCCCGCGTCTCGCTGCGCTCGCCGACCGTCTGCGCTGCCCGCTGTTTCCCTGCCTTCGTTTGCATCGTGGTTGTCATCGGCTATGCTTGTTCTGCTGATTGATAGTCCCCAATCGGGACGGCCGAAAGATAGCCCCAAGTTGGGACGGTTTACTAATCAATTGTGCTGATGTCCCCATAAATAAAGGAGCCTTGACAAATGACGAAAACCCAAGAACTCATAGAGGAAGCGGCGCGGACGCTGGGCGGGG
>JAAPAA010000330.1 GCA_012274165.1 Thiobacillaceae bacterium | reverse complement strand
TCAAGGATCTGTCGCGCGAGGAACTGCTGTATCTGTTCGAGCGCGCCACGCTGATCAAAAGCCGCTTCAAGCAGTACCAGCCTTATCACCCGCTGGCCGACCGCACGCTGGCGATGATTTTCGAGAAAAGCTCGACCCGCACCCGGCTGAGTTTCGAAGCCGGGATGCATCAGCTCGGCGGTTCGGCAATCTACCTCAACACGCGCGACACCCAGCTCGGGCGCGGTGAGCCGGTGGAAGACGCCGGCGAGGTGATCTCGCGCATGGTCGACATCGTGATGATCCGAACCTTCGAGCAGGACATCATCGAGCGCTTCGCCGCCCACTCGCGGGTGCCGGTGATCAATGGCCTGACCAACGAATACCACCCGTGCCAGATCCTCGCCGACATCTTTACCTTCATCGAGCATCGCGGCCCCATCCAGGGCAAAACGGTGGCGTGGGTCGGAGACTCCAACAACATGTGCAATACCTGGCTGCAAGCGGCCGAGGTGCTCGGTTTCAACGTGCATGTCTCGACTCCGCCGGGCTACGAAGTCGAACCCGAACGTGCCAACCTGTTTGGCACCGATCATTTTGAAAGTTTTGCCGACCCGATGGATGCCTGCCGCGGCGCCGACCTGGTGACCACCGACGTGTGGACCAGCATGGGCTGGGAAGCGGAAAATGATGAGCGCCTGAAGGATTTTGCCGACTGGCAGGTCGATGCCGAGATGATGGCGGTGGCGAAACCCGACGCCGTGTTCATGCATTGCCTGCCGGCCCACCGCGGCGAGGAAGTCACGGCGGAGGTGATCGACGGCGCGCAATCGGTGGTGTGGGACGAAGCGGAGAACCGCCTGCATGTGCAGAAGGCACTGATGGAATACCTCTTGTTGGGAAAAATAGAATCATGAACATCGCCTACTTCAAGGACATGGATTCCCTGTACATCGAGATCAGCCCCGAGAATCCCGCGCGGTCATGGGAAGCGCACGCCGGCATCGTGCTCAACCTGTCGGAAGACGGCCGCGTCGTCGGCATCGAAATCGAGAAAGCCAGCCAGGCGACCAATCTGGGCATCCTGAAAATCGGCGACTTTCCCGGCCAGGTCGAAATCATCGACAAAAACACTTCCGGCTCCACTCACTGACACTGAACCAGAACCAAGAACATTCCCATGAGCGATATCAAAAAAGTAGTCCTCGCCTATTCCGGCGGCCTCGATACCTCGGTCATTCTCAAATGGCTGCAAGATACCTACCAGTGCGAGGTGGTGACCTTCACTGCCGACCTCGGACAGGGCGAGGAACTCGAACCCGCGCGTGCCAAGGCGCTGCAGTTCGGCATCCCGGCGGAGCAGATTTACATCGACGACCTGCGCGAGGAATTCGTGCGCGATTTCGTCTTCCCGATGTTCCGCGCGAACACCGTGTACGAAGGTGAATACCTGCTCGGCACCTCGATCGCGCGGCCGCTGATCGCCAAGCGCCTGATCGACATCGTCAACGAAACGGGGGCCGACGCGATCTGTCATGGCGCCACCGGCAAGGGCAATGACCAGGTGCGCTTCGAACTCGGCGCCTATGCGTTGAAACCCGACATCAAGGTGATCGCACCGTGGCGTGAGTGGGATTTGTTAAGCCGCGAAAAGCTGCTGGCTTATGCAGAGCAACATGGCATCCCCGTTGAAATGAAACACAAGCAGGGCGGCAGTCCGTATTCGATGGACGCCAACCTGCTGCACATCAGCTACGAAGGCCGCCATCTGGAAGATCCGAATGCGGAAGCCGAGGAAGACATGTGGCGCTGGACCGTATCGCCGGAAAAAGCGCCGGATCAGGCCGAGTATCTGGAGCTGACCTACGCCAAGGGCGACGTGGTCGCGATCAACGGCACCGCCATGAAGGCGCATGAAGTGCTGGCCAGGCTCAACGAAATCGGCGGCAAGCACGGCATCGGCCGCCTCGACCTGGTGGAAAACCGCTACGTCGGCATGAAGTCGCGCGGCTGTTACGAGACCCCCGGCGGCACCATCCTGCTCAAGGGCCACCGCGCCATCGAGTCGATCACGCTGGACCGCGAAGTCGCGCACCTGAAAGACGACCTGATGCCGCGTTACGCCAGCCTGATTTACAACGGCTACTGGTGGAGTCCTGAGCGCAAAGCGCTGCAGGTGCTGATCGACCACACCCAGACCCACGTCAACGGCACCGTGCGGATGAAGCTCTACAAGGGCAACGTCATCGTCGTTGGCCGCGATTCCAAAACCGATTCGCTGTTCGATTCGACCATCGCCACCTTTGAAGACGATGCGGGCGCCTATGATCAAAAAGACGCGGGCGGTTTCATCAAACTCAACGCGCTGCGCATGCGCATCGCCGCCAAACTCGACGCCAAAAGGAAATAAGCATGTCCCAGTTTGACCAGATCTCCGTCATCAAAAAAGCCAACGTCTATTTCGACGGCAAGTGCGTGTCGCACACGGTTCAATTCGCCGACGGCACCAAAAAATCGGTCGGCGTGATTCTGCCGTCCACGCTCACGTTCAACACCGGCGCGCCGGAAATCATGGAAACCGTAGCGGGCACGTGCAAGGTGAAATTGGCGGGCGAATCCGACTGGAAAAGCTACGGTGTGGGCGAGTCGTTCAATGTGCCGGGCAATTCCAGTTTCGACATCGAAGTGTCGGGCGAGCCGTATCATTACGTTTGCCATTTTGCCTGATTGGCGATAAGCACCGTCACCGCCGTCAGGATGAATGGCTGGTTCAATCGTTTGTGATGGATGGGGAGTAATCAAGATGCCGACGTTCGATATCGTGTCCGAAGTGGACAAGCAGGAAGTGCGTAACGCAGTCGATCAGGTCAACAAGGAAGTCTCGACCCGGTTTGACTTCAAGGGCAGCGACGCCCGCGTCGAGCAGGCCGATTACGTGCTGACGATCCATGCCGATACCGATTTCCAGCTCGATCAGGTGCAGGACATCCTGTCGCAGAAGCTCGCCAAGCGCAGCGTCGATGTGAAATGCCTCGATATCGGCAGCGTCGAAAAAGTTTCGGGCAACAAGGTCAAGCGCAGCATCACGGTGAAGACCGGCGTGGAAACCGAGCTGGCCAAGAAGATCGTCCGCGTCATCAAGGACAGCAAGCTGAAAGTGCAGGCCAGCATCCAGGGCGATACCGTGCGCGTATCGGGCGCCAAGCGCGACCTGCTGCAGGACACCATTGCGCTGGTGAAGAAGAGCATTACCGATTTCCCGCTGCAGTATCAGAACTTTCGCGACTGACCCAGCTATGCCCAAGGTTCTGGTTCCACTGGCGGATGGCTGCGAAGAACTCGAAGCCGTCACGATCATCGATTTGCTGCGGCGCGCCGGAATCGAGGTGACGGTCGCCGGACTCAAACCCGGCATCGTCAAGGCCAGCCGCGGCGTGCAGCTGATGCCCGACATGACGCTCGATGACGCGTTGCAAACCAGTTACGACATGCTGGTGCTGCCTGGCGGCATGCCGGGTGCGGCGCACCTCAAAGCCGACGCGCGCATCATCGGCCTGCTTAAAAAAATGGCAGCAGCAGATCAGTACACCGCAGCCATTTGCGCCGCGCCGATGGTGCTGGCCGAAGCCGGCCTGCTGAACGGCAAACAGGCGACCAGCTTCCCTGGCTTTCTGGATGAATTGCCCGGCGTGACGCTCAGTTCCGCGGCCGTGGTGCAGGACGGCAAGGTGTTGACCTCGCGCGGACCCGGCACCGCTATGGATTTCGCACTGGCACTCATCGATGTGCTGTCCGGCAGCGACACGCGCCAGCAAGTCGAAGCCGCACTGGTGAGAGCCTAGCTGCCGCGCATCATCGTTTATCATTAATCAACACCACCACTCCGGAGTACACCATGCAGATTCGCGAAATTCTCACGCTTAAAAGTGACGACATCCACAGCATTGCCCCGACCGATAGCGTCGCCAGTGCAGTCGAGAAAATGGTGAGCCTGGGCGTGGGATCGCTGGTGGTGTTGCAGAACGGTGAAATGGTGGGCTTGCTGACCGAACGCGATGTGGTGCATGGCATGGTCAAGCTGGGCCTGGGTCTCCGGGACGTTGAAGTGAAGGCCATCATGGAAACCGAACCGGTGGTCGCCACCGCCGATGACTCGGTGGACTACGCGCGCGACGTGATGACCAAATCGCACATCGGCCACCTGCCGATTCTCGATGACAACAAGCTGTTCGCCATCATTTCCTTCCACGACGTCGCGCGCGCCAGCCTCAAGGAAGCCAAATTCGAGAACAGCCTGCTGAAGCGCTATATCAAGCACTGGCCGGAATAATGCCGACTGTCCGGCGCGTTAGCAGTGTGCGGTTGAGATCGTCCCAATCACGCGTCGAGCACGAGCCGGTAGCCCACCCCTGATTCGGTGCGGATATGGCGTGGCTGGGCCGGGTTTGCCTCCAGCTTGCGGCGCAGCCCGGTCATGTAGACGCGCAGATAGTGGGTGTCCTCGGCGTGGCTGGGGCCCCAGACTTCGCGTAGCAGTTGCCGGTGGGTGAGCACCCGGCCGGCATTTGCAATCAGCAGGGCAAGCAGCCGGTATTCGATGGGGGTGAGGTGAATCTCTGTGCCCCCCCGGGTGACC
>JAAPAA010000329.1 GCA_012274165.1 Thiobacillaceae bacterium | reverse complement strand
TTGCAGAACAGCTCGGCGGTGCGCTCGGCGTCGTAAACGGCCGAGTGCGCCTCGCGGCTGTCGAAACTGAGACCGGCGGCCAGCACTGCCTTGCTCAGGACGGTCTGCCCATAGGCCAGTCCACCCAGGCTCACCGTGTCGAAGCAGCTGAAAGGATGGAACGGATTGCGCTTGTGGCCGCAGCGGCGCACTGCCATGTTGAGAAAGCCCAGGTCGAATGCCGCGTTGTGACCGACCAGGATCGCGCGCTGGCAGCCGGCCTCGCGCACCGCCTCGCGCACCGCGTGGAAAACATGGTCCAGCGCCATGCGCTCGGCCAGCGCGCCGCGCAAGGGGTTGTAGGGGTCGATGCCGGTGATTTCCAGCGAGCGCGGATCGAGGTTCGCGCCAGCGAACGGCTCCACGTGAGTGGACACCGTAGGCCGCAACCGGAGCCAGCCTTCGGCATCCATGCTGAGCGGAACTGCGGCGATTTCAAGCAGGGCATCGTGTTGTGCGTCGAATCCCCCGGTCTCCACATCCACCACGACCGGAAGGAAACCGCGGAACCGTTCGGCCATGCGCATGGGAAGCGTTGCGGGGAGTTCGGACATGCGTCAAAGCATACCATCCGGCTCTGCGCCTTCCGGCCGACGCAAAGCGCCATGCGGCATGTGCAGTTGCGCGAGCGCGCACCTCGCCAGAATTTCCGGACCACGTGCTGGCGTCCCGGGTGAAGTTGCGACGCCGTGGAGACTGTAACGAAAGCGTCATTCTGGCCAGAGATACTTGTTACCGAAAAGTGAACAGGCCCACCTGTACGCACATCAAAAGCACTGCCCAGACGTTGCAATCACCCTCGACCCGGAGATCCCCATGCGCAACACACTTGTCGCTGCAGCCATCGCTGCCGTGCTCGGTACCACCAGCATCGCTGCCCATGCCGATTCACTCAGTGACATCTTCACGCAAGGCCATGTGGATGGCGAGCTGCGTGCGTACAACTTCAACCGCATCTACCAGACCAATACCGTGCCGGATGCGCAGGCCTTTTCGGGCGCGCTGCTGCTGAATGCCAAGAGCGGCACCTTCGGTGACGGCTTCAGCCTGGGCGCCTCGCTGGTGAGTGCCAATTCGTTCGGCACGCAGTCCGACACCATCTCCAAGGTGGACACCACGCTGATGGGGCCGTCCGACTCGGTCACCGCCCTGAGCCAGGCCTATGCGCAGTACCAGAACAAGATGGTGCTGGTGCGCGGTGGCTACCAGTACTTCAACACGCCGTGGATGGGCAGCAGCGACTCGCGCGTGCTTCCCGCTTCCTACAATGGCTTGCTGGTTGATGTGACGCCGAGCAAGGGCTGGGACATCATCGGCCTGCGCAGCTTCGGCTGGAAGAGCCGCACGTCCAGCGGCTACACCTCGGACAACCTGTATTACCCCTCGACCTATGACGGCGACTCCATGTACGGCGGCTCCGGTGGGCTGCCCTCCTCGGCGCGTTCGGCGAATGGCACCTGGGCATTCGGCACCACGTACGCCGCCGGTGGCCTGAAAACGCAAGGTTGGTATTACAACTTCCTCAATTTCGCCCGCCTGGGTTACGTCGACGGCAGCTATACCTTCAAGACCGGTACCGGCGTCGATCCTTTCCTGGCCGCGCAGTACGTGACGGAGACGGGTGGTTCGAACAACACCCTGGTCGCGACCGGCACCAAGGTGGACGGCGTGGGCGGCAGCAACGTGAAGAGCCGCGCCTGGGGTGCCGATGTGGGCATCGCGATTCCGAACGGCCGCTTCGACGTGGCGTACAACAAGATCTCGCAGCAGGCGGGTGCGGTCGGTGCCGGTGCGATCATCTCGCCCTACACCGCCTCGTACGCGACCGATCCGCTGTACACCACCTCGATGATCCGCGGCCTGGTGGAGCAGGGTCCGGGCCACGCATGGAAAGCCAAGGCCGCGTACAGCTTTTTCGAAAACAAGCTGCAGCTGGTGGCTGCCTATGCCAAGTACACGACCGATCTGCGCGGCAACAGCCACGACGTGTACTTCGACATCATCTACAACCTGGACGGTTACCTGAAGGGCCTGTCGCTGCGCAATCGCTGGGAGCGTTCGGTCGGCGGTACCGGCCTGAATCCGGGCAACCAGTCGTTCACCTACAACCGCGTGATGATCTCGTACAAGTTCTGATCGGTCCGCGCGCAGGCATGATGGCTGACTGACATGCAGCCATCATGCGACTGTCATGCCGGCCCGGGATGATGCGGGGGCCGGGTGGCAAAGGGTTATCGCAAGGGAGTTCGACCCAGGGACGGAAAACGGCGGGCCACGGCCCGCCGTTTGCTTTTGTGGACTGCAACAACCGATATGCGCGGTGCCCATAGCCGGGCTCCGTGATCACTGGTCAACGGTTGTCGAGCGTAGCCCCGGTCAGCAGTCCGCGCGCCAGCATGCTGCAGCGGCGGCGATACATCAGCAGCTGCCACTGGCGTCCACCCACCTGCCGCCAGAGCACCGCCGAACTGACCGTGGGTAAAAAGTGCGATCCTCCCCTCCAGCGTGCGAAGGCGAGCGATGAGCCGATCTGCCCGCTCGGAAATTTGTGCTGGATTTTCACCGTGCGGACAACCGTCCCGAAAAACATTCCAGTCCGGCCGTCTTTTGAGGATATCCATGGATCGTTTCGCTTCATACTCGCCATAGTCCCATTCTACCAAATCCGGTTCGATTTTTGGGTTTTCATCCGGCACTACCAATGCGCATGTCTGCCTGGCGCGCTTGAGCGGGCTGGTCAGCACATGGGCAAACCGGATATCCCGAAGATGCCAGCCAAGTTCCCGCGCTTCAGCCTCGCCGTTCGTGGTCAATGGAATGTCTGTGCGCCCGGTGTGCTGGCCTGTGAGTGCCCACTCGGTTTCGCCGTGGTGGATGAGGTAAATATGCAGGGCGGAGGAAATATTTTTTTTCATGGCCGCTCCACCTGTATCAACA
>JAAPAA010000328.1 GCA_012274165.1 Thiobacillaceae bacterium | reverse complement strand
CGCAATCTTCTTGCGCTGCTCGGAACTCAGGTCGAGGCCAGCATAGGCTTCGTTGGCATAGCCGCCCATCATTCCGGGCCCCATGCCGTACCCGCCTGAGCCGCCCATCATGCCCGGGCCCATTCCATAGCCTCCCGACCCGTACCCGCCCATCATGGGTCCCGTCCCATAGGGCTGCGCCAAGACGGATCCCGTCAGCAACAAGCCCGAGGCAATACCAATCAAAGCTCGCTTCATCACCCGCTCCTTAGTCACATGCGTCAATGACACATTGGAGATCACCGTTGCGGATTCGACTTGATCCAGCGCAACCGAAGGCCCGGTATCGAGCGTCAGCGCGACCTACGAGCCAAGTTCCGGCGCCGTTGCCGATTTGCACGACGCGCGCTTCCGGGAATTGACGCCATTGCAAGGGGTTGCGAGAGTTATTCGCCGGTCAGGACCGGCGCCCCCTTTGAACCAGTTCAGGCTCGCCGAGCGCTCTTGGGCAGAAGTGCGGCGACCACGCCTAGCAATGGCAGATAAGCGATGGCGTCGTAGACGAAGCCAATGCTGGTGTGGTCTGCGAGCACGCCAAGCACTGCAGCCCCCAGGCCGCCCATGCCGAAGGCGAAGCCGAAGAACAGGCCCGACACCATGCCGACCTTGCCCGGCATCAGCTCTTGCGCGTAGACAAGGATGGCGGAAAACGCCGAGGAGAGCACCAGCCCGATGACGACGGTCAGCGTCGTCGTCCAGAACAGGTCGGCATGGGGCAGCACCAGCGCGAACGGCGCCACACCCAGGATAGACACCCAGATCACGGGCTTGCGACCGATGCGATCGCCGATCGGTCCACCGAGCAACGTACCGACAGCGGATGCGAACAGGAAGACGAACAAGTGCAGCTGGGCGCTCTGCACGCTCAGACCGAAGCGCTCGATCAGGTAGAACGTGTAGAAGCTGCTGAGGCCCGCAACGTAGAAGTACTTGGAAAAGATCAGGACGAGGAGCACCGCGATGGCACCACCCACGACCCGGCGCGGATAGGGTGACACGGCAGCCGACTGCTTGCGAAGTCGGGCAGAAATGTGCTGCACCGTATACCAGCGGCTGACTTGCACCAGAAGGCAGATGCCCAGCACCACCGCCAACCCGAACCAGGCGACGCTGTGCTGGCCGAAAGGCACGATGACCGCTGCCGCCAGCAGAGGCCCGATGGCCGTGCCGGTATTGCCGCCGACCTGGAACACCGACTGCGCGAAGCCGTGCTGGCCGCCCGAGGCGAGGCGCGCAACGCGCGACGACTCGGGGTGAAAGATGGACGAGCCAATGCCCACGAACGCCGCCGCCAGCAGCACGACTTCGAAGCTCGGCGCGAAGGCCAGCAGCAGCACTCCCACCAGCGTCGACAACATCCCGAACGGCAGCGAGTAGGGTTGCGGCCGGCGATCGGTGAAGAGTCCCACCAGCGGCTGCAGCAGCGATGCCGTGAGCTGGTAGGTCAGCGTGATCAGGCCGATCTGGGTGAAGCTGAGCGAAAACTCGCCCTTCAGGATCGGGTACATCGCCAGGATCAGCGACTGCATCATGTCGTTGACCATGTGCGACGTGCTGAGCGCGCCCAGGACGCCGTAGGCCGGCTTTGTCTTGTGCAAGGCGTCTACGGCAACGTTCTTGGTCTCGGCGATGCCCGTGGCATCGACCGCTGCGGCGGAAATGGTCATGCAATCGCTCTCAGTGGAATGCGCGGCGCGGTGCTGAACTTGCCATCCGCGGCGAGCAAACGATCTCTATGCCCGAGCCTCGCGCGGCCGGATAAGCCAGCCCCAGGCCGCGGCGCCGGCGACCTTCGCGACAAATTGCCCCAGGACGACCACCGGCAAGAGCGCGCCGAAGGCGAGCGTCGGAAAAAGCACCGAGTCGACTGCCGCCCCGACGGTCGCGCCGGCCACGTTGCGTCGGATCCAGGAGCCGGAGACCGCGCGGAAGGTCGCCCAGTCGGCCAAGGCCGCGGCCGTGAACGCGACCGCCGAGGCGATCGCAATGCTTCGCGCGGCCGGATTGACGAGGTAGGTCAAAGCACCGGTCGCAAGAATCAGGATGCCCATCGCGAAGGGTCGCATCCGAAGGTTCAACCAGTTGCGCAACGCAAGGTCGAGGCCGACGAGGAAGAACGCAAGCAGCGGCGTTATCGGCGGGCCGAATCGAAGGACGAGAAGGTTTGCCGAGACGATCGCGAGGGCGTAGACGGCTATCGCGACCGGGATCATTTTGCTTTCCTTCGACATACGCGACCCTTGTGTCGCCTCGCCGTTGCGATTTCGGACACGAGTCGGGTCCGAAAGACAAAGGGGTTAGCAGGCAATCACCGGCTAACCCCATCATTCTTGGCTCCCCGACCTGGGCTCGAACCAGGGACCTACGGATTAACAGTCCCTGGGGGTGAGACTTTACGGGATCTCCTGAAACAAATGGCTCGGAGGTTCTCTTTACAGATCAACATCTTAAGTCCACAGTGGTCCGCAGTCGTTTTGGACCATCCGCGTCCAAACTGGCACCAGACTGGCACCAGCAGCTCTACGGATGGCTCAAGATTCGTGACTGGCACCAGCCGAGCAACCACTGGCACCAGCTATTGCGACGACGATGCGACACGAGACTTCTGCAACATCAGCGGCCATCCATTCGCTGCTTGGCCCTTCCTTCGTGACCCTGCATAGCCGGCTCGAGAGAGGCGGTGCATTGCAGGCTCGCAAACTCTCGAACGGCGCGGTCCAGCTGTATTGGCGCTACTCGCTAGGCGGCAAGACGAGCAGAGAACCGATCGGCGTCTACGACCCTTCCGCGCCGCCGAAGAAACTGCAGCCGACCGCGCGCGGATACGGCATTGCCGCCGCACTTGAGAAGTGCAAGGAACTTGCCGGCGTTCATGCCGACCGCTCGCTGACCGGCGGTCTGCGCGCCGCGAAAACGGAAAAGCAAGAAAAGTATGCCGCTCTCCAGATGGCCGCGGCCGAGAGCTCGATGCGGACCTTGCAACGCTTGCTGGACACCTACGTGGCGTTTCTCAAGGCGCAGGGCCGTCGCAGTCACATCGATGCTGCTCAGCTGTTCAAGAGGCATGTGATCGAGGCGTGGCCGGCAGTGGCAAAAGCGCCGGCAACCGAGCTCTCGCCGGACCAGGTGATGGGCATGCTTCGTCGTCTCATCGAGGCCGGGAAGGGCCGCTCGGCCAACAAGCTGCGTTCGTACCTGCGCGCCGCATATCAATGCGCCCAGGATGTGCGGACCACTCCTTCCATTCCGGTTGCATTCAAGCACTTCAGCATCGTTTTCAATCCCGTCGCGCAGACCCGTCGTTCGCCGCAATTCGACTGCGCGGACAAGCGTCCCTTTTCAAAGCCGGAGCTGTGCGCCTACTGGAAGCTCATCGCAGACCGGCCCGTCCTTGAAGCCGCCGTGTTGCGCCTGCACCTGTTGACCGGAGGGCAGCGCATCGAGCAGTTCGTGAGACTCCGCTGGGCGGATGTCGAAGGCGATGCTCTGACGATCTTCGATGGCAAGGGGCGGCCTGGACAGCATCCGCGACCGCATCGCGTTCCGCTCGTGAAGGAAGCTCAACAGGCGATCAAAAGCCTCGCGCGCGACGGAATTTATGCCATATCGACGACGGCGGGCGACAAGCAGATCAGCGTGCGCACCATGGCAGCGTGGGCGCACGCGGTTGTCGGCGAAGCCATCGCTGAGTTTCGGCTAAAGCGCATCCGGTCTGGGGTCGAGACTCTGCTTGCGTCGTGCGGCGTGAGTCGCGAGATTCGCGGTCACTTGCAGTCGCATGGACAGACCGGTGTCCAGGCCCGTCACTACGACGGCCACGACTACATGCCCGAGAAGCGGCGCGCTCTCGAGATCCTGGTCCGTGAGCTCCAGCCGGAGGTGATCAGACAATCCGCCCCTGAGGCCGAAGCAAGGCCGCCCGCTAGGCGTCTGATCGCCAGGGCCCGGCGGTTTGCGCTGCGCCCGCCTTCCACCCAGGTTTGAACGGCGCCCGCTCGGTCACGATCATGCTGGTGCTGATTTCTCGCTCTCCCACACCGGACGTGCCGTATTGGCGCGGCCGAAGGTTCCTTGCCGTGCTCGACGCGCTCGCCTGGCCGGCGATCTTGCTTATTGCCATCCGCACGGCCCCCTTCGGCACCGGGATTGTCGGCCTGGTGGTGCCATCGCTCGCGCTGCTGGTGGCGGCGCGGCGACTGCTTCGGGCCGTCGCGTGGAACCATCGCTATCGCTTCACGACGCTGCGGTGGGGCACTCCCTTGGTCGTGCTGCTGGCCGCCGGCGCGGGCATGAAGTTGATGTCCTGACACTCGCGTTCTCGGATCCGTCGACGGTACGGCCAAGACTTCAACGACCGCAAGTTCTCGATCGGCTACATCTACGACTTCGCGAAGACGAGGGCCTGTCAAGTGGGGCGTGGGCGGCCTGGTCCGCTTCCTGAGGGCACCATCGCAGCT
>JAAPAA010000327.1 GCA_012274165.1 Thiobacillaceae bacterium | reverse complement strand
TTCATAGGCAGTCGCGGCGCTGCCCTGCGCGCGCCAATCGGCCAACACCTGCGCGGTGGCGGCGTTGTCCACCGCCATATCGTTCGCATTGGTAACCACGATGATCGCCGCCGGCCCCGGCGCCGCGCGGCGGGCCAGCCCACGCACGGCGAACCCCAGGCGCACAATTTGCGCCAGCCCATGCCGCGAGTAGCCCGGAGAGGCGTAGCTGGGCGGCAGCGCCGCTTGCAGCGCCGGGTCCCACCACATAAAAGCGTCCGGCAGCAGCAGCGTGGCGTTGTCGGCCAGCACCGTCAGCGGGCCGGGGATGGCCTTGAGGCCAAAGCTGGGCGCAATCAGCACCGCCTGATCCAGGTCGGTGCGCGTCTGCGCCGCCCAGCCCGCCGCCACGTTGAAGCTGATATACGCCACGCCCTGTGGCGTTAGATGACGGCGACAGAGTTCAAGCAGCGCCTGCTGCACCGCCGGCGGCACCCAGGAAAACACGCCGTGGGCGATGATGTAGTCGAATGCGCCGAGATCGGCCGGCAACGCCGCCAGATCGCCATGCACGATCTGCACATTGGACAGGCCCAGGCGCTGAATGAACGCTGCACCGGCTTCAGCCTGCACCCGCGACAGTTCCACCCCCATGCATTCGGAGTGCGGCCAGCGCCACGCCAGCGGGATGAGGTTGCCGCCTTGCGCGCAGCCGAGTTCGAGGATGCGCGCGTGCGCCGGATCAGGCGCGTCGAAGCCGTGCAGGCGCGCGATGGCCGCCAGAAAATCCGGCTGGGTTTCCGGCAGCGGCAGGCTATCGTAGGGGAGTTCGTCGTAGCTGACGAGGGTGTGCATGGCGGCGATTGTCCCTGCTAATGGGAAGCCGTGATTGTATGGCCGACAAGTCAGCAACAACCACGCACTCGCGCCGCCATGCAGCGGGGTTTAGTGCCCGCGCGTACCGGGTTTGGACGAGAACAAGGCGGCTGGCGGACGCGGTTTGCGTGGCTGGCTGGAGGGTGTGGTGCCGGTCGGGCTCGGCGCGGCACGACTGGCTGCGGGCTTGCCCTGCGGCGCACGGCCTGACGCATTGCGGCCGCCGCCGGGCTGGCCCTGACGCTGCCCCGCATTCTGGCCCTGGCGCGGCGCGCCGCGACCCTGCGGCGGACGCGGCGGGCGCTCCTCGGACATCAGGTCAGCCTTGGCGGGCGGGGTGAAGCCTTCCACCTCGACGCGCACGATCGAGCGCTTGATCAGCTTTTCGATATCGCGCAGATAGCCGATTTCCTCGTCGTCCACCAGCGACAGCGCCGAGCCGGTGCTGCCTGCACGGCCGGTGCGGCCGATGCGGTGCACATAGTCTTCCGGCACGTTGGGCAGCTCGAAATTCACCACCTGCGGCAGCTGGTCGATGTCGATGCCGCGCGCGGCGATATCGGTGGCGACCAGGATGCGGACGTCGCCGTCCTTGAAGCTGGCCAGCGCCTTGGTGCGCGCCGACTGGCTCTTGTTGCCGTGGATTGCGGCGGCGCTGATGCCGTCCTTGATCAGTTTTTCGGCCAGCTTGTTGGCGCCGTGCTTGGTGCGGGTGAACACCAGCACCTGCTGCCAGTTGTTCTGCCGCACCAGGTGCACCAGCAGATCGCGCTTGTGCGCCTGCGGCACGCGGTGCATCGATTGCTCGATGACCTCCACCGTGGTGTTGCGGCGCGCGACTTCGACGCAGCCGGGGTTGTGCAGCAGGCCATTGGCCAGCGCCTTGATCTCGTCGGAAAAAGTAGCCGAGAACAGCAGGGTCTGGCGCTGCTTCGGCACCACCGCGAGCACCTTCTTGATGTCGCGGATGAAGCCCATGTCGAGCATGCGGTCGGCTTCGTCGAGCACCAGGATTTCGACGCCGGACAAGTCCACCGTCTTCTGTCCCATGTGGTCGAGCAGGCGGCCCGGCGTCGCGACCAGAATGTCGACGCGCGATTTCAGCGCCTTGAGCTGCGGATTGATGTTGACGCCGCCGAACATCACCATCGAGGTGAGCGACAGATATTTGCCGTAGGTTTTGACCGATTCCTCGACCTGCGCGGCAAGCTCGCGCGTCGGCACCAGAATCAGGCAGCGCGGGCGGCCCGGCTTGGGCGCTTGCGCGGCGCGGGTCGACAGCTGATGCAGAATCGGCAGGGTGAAGCCAGCGGTTTTGCCGGTGCCGGTCTGGGCAGCGGCGAGCAGATCGCCACCGACCAGCACTTGCGGAATCGCCTGCGCCTGGATCGGGGTGGGCGTGGTGTAGCCGGCATCGGCAATCGCACGCAAGATGGGTTCGGCCAGCGCGAGGCTGGCAAAGGTGGTTTCGGTAGTCATAGGGGTCCTGCGACGGCCTGTTGCACTGACTTCAGGCAACACCAATCGGGGCAGAAGAATCGTGATCGGATGATCGGGTATAAAACCCGCGACGATTGGTGGAAGCGGGGTGTCTGGACTTGTACCTGCCAGACAGGAGGCGTTCGGGTGGTGGGCAGTACAGGGTTTGAACCTGTGACCCCCGCCGTGTGAAGGCGATGCTCTACCGCTGAGCTAACTGCCCCGAAGCGGCGCGAATTAAACCACAAGCGGGCGTGCAAGGCAATTTTGCTGCGCGCGATCCGGTAAAATGGCGGGCTTTTGCTCCGTCTGCCGCCATGATCCGCACCCGTTTCGCTCCTTCTCCCACCGGTTTTCTGCACATCGGCGGCGCGCGCACCGCGCTGTTCTCGTGGGCGTTTGCGCGTCATCACGGCGGCCAGTTCATCCTGCGCATCGAAGACACCGACATCGCGCGCTCGACCCCCGAGGCGGTGCAGGCGATTCTCGACGGCATGGCCTGGCTCGACCTCAACCACGACGAGGGCCCGTTCTACCAGACCAAGCGCCTCTATCGCTACAAGGAAGTGATCGAGCAGATGCTGGCCAACGGCCAGGCCTATCTGTGCTATTGCAGCCCGGAAGAACTGGATGAAATGCGCGAGGCGCAGCGCGTGCGCGGCGAAAAACCGCGCTACGACGGCCGCTGGCGGCCCGAAGCCGGCAAGACGCTGCCGGTGCCTCCTTCCGGCGTGCAACCGGTGGTGCGCTTCAAGAATCCCACCGAAGGCGTGGTGGCGTGGAAGGACCTGGTCAAGGGCACCATCGAATTTTCCAACGCCGAGCTCGACGACCTCATCATCGCGCGCGGCGACGGCACGCCCACCTACAACTTCTGCGTGGTGGTGGACGACCTGGACATGCAGATCAGCCACGTCATCCGCGGTGACGACCACGTCAACAACACGCCGCGCCAGATCAACATCCTGAAGGCGCTGGGCGCGACGGTGCCGCAATACGCCCACCTGTCGATGATCCTCGGCGACGACGGCACCAAGCTGTCGAAGCGCCATGGCGCGGTGTCGGTGATGCAGTATTCAGACGAGGGCTATCTGCCGGAAGCAGTCATCAACTATCTCGCGCGACTCGGCTGGTCGCATGGCGATGCCGAGCTATTCAACCGCGAGCAGTTCGTGCAGTGGTTCGACCTCGACCACATCACGCCGTCCGCCGCCCAGTTCAACACCGAAAAGCTGCGCTGGCTCAATCAGCACTACATCAAGGCCGCCGATGACACGCGGCTGGCCGAGCTTGCCCGTCCGTTTCTCATTCGCAACGGCGCCAATCCTGATGACGGCCCCAGCCTCGCCGCAGTGTGCGCGCTGGTGAAAGAACGTGCCGCAACCATCGTGGAACTGGCCGAGGCCGCCACGCTGTTCTACCGTACCCTGCATCCCACGCCCGAACTGCTGGCGCAGCACGTCACCCCCGAAGTGTTGCCCGCGCTCGCCGATCTGGCTGACCGTTTCAAGGCGCTGACCTGGGAACGCAGCGCCATCAGCGCCGCATTCAAGGAAACCCTCGCCGCCCACGGCCTCAAAATGCCCAAGCTGGCGATGCCGGTGCGCGTGCTGGTCACCGGCGAACCGCAAACCCCGGCCATCGACGCCACGCTGGAACTGATCGGTCAGGACAAGGTGGTCGCGCGCCTGCAAGCGGGTCTGCAGGCTGTCCAAGCCTGAGCGATTCCGCGTGTATAATGCGCGCTGTTTTTCGCCGTTGTAGCTCAGTTGGTAGAGCAGCGCATTCGTAATGCGAAGGTCGCCAGTTCGATTCCGGCCAACGGCACCAGTTGTAAAAAAACGCCGCTCAATGAGCGGCGTTTTCCATTTGGGCTTGGGCGATAACTTTGAGAGTTTGCGGCCATGAGCTGTCAGTGGCTGACTGCCTGGGAACGACAGCAGAGAACCTAAGCGGCCATTGACTCAAACAGCTCAGGGCTTCCGTTGCCGCCCCACGGCCGTTTAGTGGCAAAGCGGTCGTCAATCCGTTTCAATTCATTTCGCTTATTTGTATAAGCTGACACAATGTCGCGGCTTTGGTGTAACGAGCAAAGGCTCCCCTGATGATACATACCATATTACGCATCATATTGATGGGGGCGGCACTGCTTCCACTGGCTGCTCAAGCATTTAATGTTGGCCCCTATAGAATCGGCATGACTGCAGTAGAGGCTCGTAGAGTGGGGATTGGTAGATGCTCTCCTGACATCAGCAATCCCTATGTCCGCAATCGCATAGTCTGCGAAGTTAGTGGAGAGGCAACACCACTTAATGGGACTCGTGAAGCGAAAATATGGTTTGATTCGAGTCGAAGAGTCAATGAAATCTACGTGGTTATAGATGACGCCGCAGCGGGAACTGTTGAGCCAAAACTCAAGATGGCACCTTGCCCTGCGAAGTGGGAAAACGGGCCATGGTGTTATAAACAGCCTGATTTAGTTAGAAAAGTCTGGCGCGACTCGTCGAGAGGATTTAAGCCCCACTGGTTACGCGACATGAAAGAGCCATTACGTATCCACGTAGAATACGACCGCGCTCATGTTAAAAGCTTCATAGCAGCTCGTGAGCGACAAACACGGCAAGACCGAGAAGTCGCGGCTATTCAAGGTCATCGGTAGAAACTATGCTACCTCAGTCTCAGTCGTCTGAGGATAGCAATGTAACTTCAGCTATTGGATTGGATGCAGTATTTTCAAAACTGCCGTATGGGTTATTCAACCGGCAAACTTTGATCAACGACGTCAATCCCGCGTGTGGCATCCTATGACCGAAATGAGGCGGTAGCCGCCCGAGAGCTTGTAAGCGCCAATGACCGAAACGGGTCGAGAACAGAAGTTTCTGTTGACCAGCTTTCGATTCCGGCCATCGCACCAGTTGTAAAAAATGCCGCTCATTGAGCGGCGTTTTCCATTTGGGCTTGGGTGATTACGCGGACTGTTAGCGGCCTTGGGGTTCTGGCGCGACAGCTTCGAATACCTGCTCGCCATTGAACCAACGGGCTTGTGCCGTGGGGTCAAGCAGCGCGAGCAGGACCGCGCGGACCAGTTCGTGCGCCGATCCATCCAGGCCGCGCTGACGGTACGCACCGGATGTGCCGCCGATCAGCGCCTCGGCGTCGAGAATCAAGTCGAGGTGTTGCGGAATCACGGGCGCATGCGCCGCGCATGCGCCGGCATCGGTCGAATGACCCTTGCGACAGGTTGCGGGACGGACCGGGTAGATGGAGCACAAGTGGTCTTCGAGGAAGGGACAGCTTTTCCTCTGGGCCCAGGGCAAGGCCTCTTGGTCTGACGCAGTGAGATGAGCTTGTAGCCGGCCGACAATTTCGGCCAACTTTAATGTTGAGCGCTGGACGAGTGCTCCCGCAATCAGGAATATCTCGGGCGCGATGGCCTCGACGCGTGCGCTGCAGCAATGACTGCACCCCGCTTTGCAGTCGAGGTGTGTGCCTCGATCAACCGCTGTGTCAACTACGCGGTCCACCGCCTGGTGGAGGCTGCGAACGAAGGTGACTACCGAATGTTCGGCAGGGTGCGCGCCCAAGTAGCTCACCGCTGCCTGCTGCACATTCTCGACCGACTGCAAGAAAGCAGTCTGTTCATCGGGGCTCAACACGCCATGGTTCGGGCTCATTTGGGGCTTGCCTATAGTTTCAGGCTGGCGAGGTCGCTGCCTGCAAGCGCGTTGAGATTCGCGTCGCCGTGTGCGGGGTCACGCTGCCAGGTGGCGGTCAGGCGTTGCGCGGTATCCAGCCAGTGCGTGGCGGCGGCATTGACCACGCGAGCGAGCTGGGGGGTGTCGTGGTCGTTGAGCCATTGATCGTATGCGTGCGTCAACGCCGGAAACAGGGCGCGTCGCAGGCCGGACAGATTCGCCAGGTAAAAGTGCAGCGAGCCATACGCCTCGTGTTCGAGCAGCGTCGGTAGCGTCACCATGCAGTCGGCCAGATGATCGCGCACGGCGCGCACCAGCAGTTCGGCGTGTCTGGAGCTGAGCTGGCCGAGCATGCTGTTCCAGTCTTCGCCGAGCAGTTTTTCGGCGCGTGCCTCGCCCACTTCGTGCAGGATCATGGCTTCGCTTTCGGCTTCGCTCATGCGGTCGAGTCCATGCTCGATATCCCGCTCGAAATCATAGTGGGCGAAGGCGCGGCCGAGCGCGGTGTCTTTTTCCTTCCATTGCCATTCTTCGAACTTGTTCCACAGCAGGCGCCGCACTGCATCCATCCGCAGGAAAATGGCGCCGTCGCGCATGGCGGCGGGTGGCGCAATCAGGTCGCGCGCGTATTCGCAGCCGGCCACGTAGACTTTCACGCCTTCGCGCACCTCGGCGCGCTTGAGTTCGGCCAGCACAAAATGGGGTTTGCGGAAATGCCCGAGTCCGCTGCTATAGACCAGACCGAGCGGAAGCAGGGCGCGGTTGACGTCGTCGGCATCGAACGGGTCGATACCGCCGCCACTCACCGGCAGGGGAATAAATGATTCTTCCTCCACCGTATCCCACAGGCTTTCCCGCGCGTTGAGCCAGTCGCCGAGTTCGTCCTTGGGCAGGCGCGCGCCATAGGGGATTTCCATTTCCCAGCGGTAGTACTCGCGCATCTCCAGCAGAAAGGTGCAGATCGTCATGTCACGCGCGTGGCGCGCATCGGCGATGGTGCAGTTCTTCTGTACGGTGTCGATGAGGGCAGAGAGGTTTTCGACCATAGACGGCTCCAGAAAACAGTTTCACCCTTGAAGTGTACAAACAAAAACAGCCCGTTCAACCGGGCTGTTTTCAGGGGTATTGCACGTGACTTAGTGGCGGCGGGCGCTACCAAAATAATTGAGGTCGGCGCGCGAGCGGCGGCTCAGTTCAAAGCGTGCCGCATCGCTGCCGGTGAATTGCCCGGCAAGCTTGGAATACGCTTCGGTGGCCCAGGTTTTGTCATTGAGCGCATCGGCGATGCCTTCGGCCCAGCGCAGCTTGTCGGCGGGCGCTTTCATGTGTCCGCCACATTCGGCATACCATTTTTTCAACGCCTCGGCCGGCAGGGCAAAGCCTTTCAGACGGTCGATGAACTGGATGCAGGCGTCGCCGTTGGTGCAGGCGGCAGCGGCGGCGGTAAACAGTTCGTCGGCCTTGGCGGCGTTGCCCATCGAGGCGTACAAATGGCCGATGTGGATCAGCGCGTAGTGATCCTTGGCCTGGGCGCGCGCGGCTTCGAGCAGGCGGTTGGCTTCGGCGGCATCCTGGATGGCGGCAAAGCTGGCTTCGGCCAGTTTGGCGGTGTCGTAGACGCCGGCGTTGGCATCGGCTGCCAGCGCGGCTTCGCGTGCGGCCAGGTAAGCACGCGCCTTGGATACGCCGAGTTCGCGATGTTTCAGGGTCGCGGCAGTGACCACCAGATCCTTGAATGCGATGGAGTCGGTGGCGTTTTCCGCTGCGCGGTCGAGCAGGCGGCCGAGCCAGTCGGTGTCGTCGAGGTTTTTGTCGACTGCCACGAGTATCGGTTTGTAGCGCGAGAACTGGTAGCCGGTGCCGTCGAGCAGGGTTTCCGCCGCCACGATCAGCTTGGCAGCGTAGAACGGGTCTTCCAGTTCCAGCCGCACGCGCTCGGCCAGTGCGAGGAATTGCTTGACGTTGCTGGCGTCTTTTTCCAGTTGCTGGAATTCCATATAGCGCGCGTGATTGGCCTGGCGCTTTTCCAGCTTGACCTTGACGCGGGCCAAGCGCTCGGCATCGTCAGCCAGATGGGCTTCCACCGCCGTCACCAGCCGCTGCATCTCGTCCAGCCCGGCCACGGCTTCTTCGGCCTTGTCCAGCAGGGCTGCCGCACCCGGCTTGTCGCCGACGCTGGCCAGGCCTTCGGCCAGATCGATGTATTCGCCGGTGGCCGTGGCCAGATCGCCGGCCTTCTTCAAGGCCGCCTGCATGAATACGGTGTCGCCGGTCTGCTTGGCCGAATCAATCAGCGTCTTGGCGGCGGTGAAATCGGTCGCGCCGGCGAGTGCGCGCTCGTACAGCGCCTTGGCCTTTTGCGGGTCGCCCAGGGTTTTGGTGACTTCAGCGGCCAGCGACAGCAGATCGGGCACGCTGGTCAGTTTGTCGGCGGCCTTGCTGAAAATCGCCGCAGCGTATTCCTTGTCCAGCACGTGTTCGGCGGCGGCAGCGGCCAGCTTGCTGTATTCCACCGCGCGGGCGATTTTGGTCTCGGCTTTTTCCAGCACTTTTTTGGCAAACGCGCTGTCGGCGATGACGCGCATGACGTTCTTGGCCAGATCGATCAGCGGATCGAGATTGCCGGTTTCCTTCAGCGCCTTTTCATACGCGCCGACCGCCGCCGCCTTGTCGCCCAGCACCTTGAACTTGGCCTCGGCCAGCGCCACTTGTTCCTCGCCCGACATGCAGTAGTCTTCAGCGGTTTGCAGCAGCTCCTCGGCACGGCTCTGTTCGCCCAGCGCCTGATACGCGATGGCGCAGGCCGCCAGGTCTTTGGTGAACTGGCAGCCGTCCGCTTCCCGATCCATCAGTTCCTTGGCGTAGGCCGCATCGGCGGGCTCCTGCAAGGCTTCCAGTGCGAGCGCTGCATAATCGGCGCCGCTGCTGCATTGGGATTCTTTCGGGCTGAGGGTGTCGCGAGTTGCCATGACGGGGTCTTCGTGTATGGAGTCGCGGGATTTTCCGCTCCGGGCGGTGGGGCAGCCAATAAGTAATGTCGATGGCGGTATTAGTGCATTGCAATGATGGGGGCGACGCCGCCCCCTGTTGGCGGGGCAGTTAGTGTGCGGACGTGGTTGCCTGCGTCGCTGGGCTGAAGCGCAGCGTGGCAGCCAGCCCGTGGCCGCCATCCGCGCGCGGCAATCCGTCACCCAGTTCGAGCGTCGCATGGGACAGCGTGGCGATGCGGGCGACGATGGACAGCCCGAGCCCGCAGCCTTCGCTCTCAACTTCGCCGCGCACAAAGCGCGCGCTCAGTTGTGCGCGCAAATCCGGCGCCACCCCCGGCCCATTGTCCGCGACGGTGAGGGTGCAGGCCGGGCCGCTGTGTGCGAGGCGCACTTCGATGCGCGCGCCTTCGCCCGCATAGCGCAGGGCGTTGTCCACCAGGTTGCGCAGCGCGATTTGCAGCCAGGCCGCCGTCACCGCGATCGAGCAGCCTTCGGCCGCCTCGACGACCAGGGATTGCGCGTGTCGCCCGGCCTGCGGCTGCAATTCGGCGCATACCGTCGCAACGATTCCAGCCGGATCCAGCGGCGGCGGGGTGCTGCCCTGGCTGGCCGGGTCGACCCGCGCCAGTGTCAGCAATTGCCCGACCAGATGCGTCATCCGGTCCACCCCGGCGATCACCTGTGCCAGCGCGTGCTGGCGGCTGTCGGTCGTTTGCGCGCGCTGCGCCACTTGAGCCTGTATTTTGAGTGCCGCCAGCGGGGTGCGCAGTTCGTGCGCAGCATCGGCGGTGAAACGGCGTTCGTTTTCAAATGCTTCGGTGACGCGCCGGATCAGCGCATTGAGCGCCGCGCGCAGCGGTGCGATTTCGTTCGGCAGCGCGGGCGATGCGTCGAGCGGCGCCAGGGCCTGCGCGTCCAGCGTGCCGACCTGGCGCGCCAGCGCATCCACCGGCCGCAAGCTGCGACCGACGCCCCACCACACCGCCAGCGCCATCAGCGGCAGCGCGAGTGCGGCGGGTATCAGCAGCGACAGGCCGATTTCGCGTGCCAGATGTTCACGCGAGGCGTGCGCCTGCCCCACCACGACCTGATAGTCCGCCTCGGCATCCTGCACCGCATAAAAACGCCAGCGTGCGCCCTGGTAGGGATGTTCGCTGAATCCCGGCACGCCCGCCGATTCAAACCCGCCGTGCTTGCTTGACGTGACCAGGCGCTGCATTTGCCCGTGTTTGCGGTGCCACACCTCAAATGCGATGGGCACCGGCTCGGGGCGGCTGTCTTCGTGCAGCTCATTCACAAAATGCTCGACCTCGCCGCCCGCCACGATCGCCAGCAGGGTGTCGGCCACCTGCGTGAGCTGGGCGTCGAGCAAGGTATCCGCTTCGTGGTGCGCCCGTTGATACACCACCCACGCGGACAACAGCCAGATCGCCGCTACCGCGCTGGTCAGCAGCCACACCAGCCGGCGGCGCAGGGAATAGGCAGGGGCGTTGCTCATGCGTGGGGCGTCGCCGCCGATGCGATATAGCCGACGCCGCGCACGGTGCGGATCAGCTCGTTGCCGAGCTTGCGCCGCAGGTGATGGATGTGGACCTCGAGCGCGTTGCTGTCGACTGCGTCGTTCCAGGTGTAGAGCTGTTCTTCCAGCGTACGGCGGGTCAGCACGCGGTCGGCGTTTTGCAGCAGCAGGTGCAGCAGATCGAATTCGCGCGGGGTCAGCTCGATGAGTTGATCGCCGCGTGTCACCGTGCGCGCCGCCGGATTCAATTCGATCCCGCCCAGGCTGAGCACGGGCTCCGGGCGGCCATGGGCGCGCCGCACCAGCGCGCGCAGCCGGGCGCTGATCTCGTCCAGATCGAATGGTTTCAGTACGTAGTCGTCGGCGCCCAGATCGAGGCCGCGCACCTTGTCTTCCAACTGGTCGCGGGCGGTGAGGATCAGCACCGGTGTGGCGTCATGGCGTCCGCGTAGCCACTGCAATACCGACAGGCCATCGCGCTTCGGCAGTCCCAGGTCGAGCACAACTGCGGCGAAGCTTTCGGTCGACAACGCTGCCACCGCCGCTTCGCCGTCGCGCAGCCAGTCGACGGCATAGCCTGCCTGCGTCAACCCCGCCTGTAGCCCGTCGCCCAGCATCCGGTCGTCTTCCACCAACAATATGCGCATGGACTGCCTTCGGTTATTTGGGAATCCTGACCGCGTCTTCGTTGAATACGCCCTGATCCGCCTGGCGGTGGCAGGCCGCGCAGTTTGCGGCAGAGCCGACCGATTTGCGTGACCATACCGCGCGTGACACCTCGTCGTGCTTGCGCACAAACCAGCGGGTTTCGGTGATGCGCATGGGCGCATCCTTCGCTCCCATGCTCCGCATGACCCGATTGCCCATCTGGCTGGTGCCGCTATCGGCGGCATTGGCCTCCAGAAAGCGCAGGATATCAGCCTGGGTGACCGGATCAAGGCTGGCGTTTTCGCCGAAGTGTTGGTCGAGCCCGCCCATCACGCGCCGCCAGGATGCCTTCGGCAGGAAGGCCGGCGCATACGCGATATGGCAACTCGCGCATTCCTGTTGCCAGTTTTTGTGGGTCAGCTTGGGAAGTGCTTCGCCGCCGCCATCGCCGCGCGCCTCGCCCGAAGGTGAAGGCAGTGAAAATGCCAGCAGGCTGATTACACCAACTGCCGCGACGACCCCGATGCCACGCAATAGATAGTTCATGGTCTGTTCCTTTATTTGATTTGACTCAGCCAGGCGATGAAATCGCCTTTTTCCTGCGCGCTGCATTCGCGTTGCAACACATCCGTGCAGTTGCGGCGAAACCATTTCTCGACCTTGGCCGCATCGGTGAAACGCTGCGGATTGGCCGCCGGTGCCATGGGCTCGATCAGTTTGTTGACGCGTGTGCGCCCGGGCTGCGTTGGGTTGGCGGTATGGCAGGCGGCGCAGCTCACCGGCTGGCCATTGCGCCCGGGATGCTCGGTGCGATACACCATTTCGCCCCGTTTGGCCGACAGACCCGACACCGGAACGCCCGCCACCTGCGCATAGGTGGCCATCAGACTGGCTGGGGTATCGGCAGCCGCAGCGACGGTCGAGACCAGCCCCAATATTGCCAGGCTGCCACGGAACGTTTTCTTAATCATGCTGCACCCCGCTTTCTGCATTGAGATATTGCTTGCCGGTGACCATGCTTTGCGCCACCCGATCGCCACGGATCTGGTGATAAACCAATGCCGCCACATGCAGGCCGATAAAGCCCAGCATCAAGGTGAAGCCAACTTCGTGCGGCTCGCCCAGCACGTCTTCCAGCCACTTTGCGTTGCCCAGCCAGCCGGCGAGCGGACCTGCCTGAAACTCGCTGGCGGCGAGCCCCAGCCCGGTGGCGACCATGAATGCCATCACGCCGTAGGCAAACAGATAGCCCAGACTGGCAATGGCATCGTGTCCCGCGCGATGCTTCGTCGGCAGGCGCAGTTTCCTGAGACTGTCCTTCCACACAGCGGGGTGCCACAGATCGCGCCAGCGCGCGCTGACCGGCCCCACCACACCCCACAGCAGGCGCGTCAGCAAGCCTGCCGCCAGTACATAGCCGCTGAGAATATGCAGGTTCCACAGCGTCTTTTCAGTCGGGGTGTGCTCATACCAGTCGGCGATCTGACTGGTGGCGATGAGCGCGACGATCGCCAGGGCGATGACCCAGTGCAGCAACCGCAGCAGGGGATCGAACACACGATGCGGATGGGTGGATGAATGCGGCATGACAGTCTCCTGAGAGGGGAATGCAGCAGACTGTATGCGCGCAGGCTTAGGGGAATCTTAAGGAGGGAATTATTTTCTGCCAGGCCGCTGGCGCGATTCCCTGCGGCTATGGCTCTGCTTATAGCGCGTGGCGTGAACTGAATCGATACAGCTGGCGCTCGGTCAATACCGCGTCGAGCGGCATGTCCCACGGGTCATGCGGCAGCGATTCAACCCGCTGGCATTCGTAGGCCATTCCCACCAGGCGCGGTTTGCGCCAGTTGCGCCGGTGCCGCATGAACGCCAGCGTCGCGTCGTAGAAGCCGCCGCCCATACCCAGGCGAAATCCCTGGTGATCGAAGCCGACCAGCGGCATCAGCAGCAGGTCGAGCTGGCGCGCGCGCAACGGCCGCGCATCGAGCGGCTCGGCGATGCCGTAGCGATTGCGAATCATGCGCGAGTCGTGTTCGATGCGGGCGAACCGCAGCACGCGGCCGCGCTGCGGCAACACCGGCACATAACATTCACGCCGCATCAACAGGATCTGGTTGAGCAACAGGTGTGCATCGAACTCGCCGCCGTGCGGCAAATACACGCCGATGCGCCGGGCGCGCAACAACAGCCCGTGGCGCAAGGCCAGCCGCAGTGAGGCGCGCGCGGCCTGACGGCGGGCAGGCGGTGCAAGCGCGTTGCGCGTCGCCTTGAGCTGGCGTCTGAGGGTGGATTTGGTCATGGAAAAAGAAAGGCTCCCCGCCTGTGCCGTGACGAGCCGCAGACTCTTGAACCGGGGTCCAAGACGGCCGCAATCAAAGGTACTTTGGGCACATGAAACGTGTCACGCGCACACCCGCACCGGAATAGACCGCAGCCTTGCACGTATGCATTGGTTCAGAGAAATTGCAGCCCATCTCGAACACCGCAGGGAGCATCGCCAGTTTAGAAGAGTTTGTCCTGATCTTCCAGCACTGAATCGAGCAGCGTGTTGCAATGCTGCACCCGCGTGCGCGCCTCTTCGATCAACCCACCGCCGCCGTGGGTCAGCAGGTCGTGCGCCAGGTTGAGTCCCGCCATGATGGCGATGCGTTCGGCGCCGATTATCTTGCTGTTGTCGCGGATCACGTGCATTTTTTCGTCCAGATAATCGGCCGCTGCAATGAGCGCCGCCTCTTCTTCGCGCGAACACGCCACTTTGAAAGAGCGGCCCAGAATATGGATATCGATCGAGCGCGGGCCAGCCATCAGTCTTCCTCCGGCAAGGTTTCGAGCAGCGCCTGCAGCCGTGTTTTGGCGGCATCCAGACGGGTTGTCAGTTGTTTGTTGTCCTGCTGCGAGACCAGCAATTGCTGGCGCAGCGCGATGTTGTCGCGGCGCAGCGTGTGGCACAACTCGGCCACCTGGCGGATTTTTGCTTCGAGGGTTTCGAGTTCGGCATGCATGGCAGCGACTATAGGGGGCGGCGTGCGGGCGGTCAATCGCTCGCGCCCGCGCCACGGTACAATGCGCGGCTTCAGGTGCCGACGCAGCAATCAGCTGCCGAGGATAAACGGGAAACAGGTGTGCGGTTTTGACTGCCAAACCTGTGCTGCCCCCGCAACGGTAAGCGTTGTTGTCCGGCGTTTCACACAGCCACTGTCGCAAGATGGGAAGGCGAAACGCCTCATGCGCGAGCCCGGATACCGGCCTGAGCCCTGTCGGTTGATGGCAGCGGATCGTGCAACGCGCCTGCGGGGAACCAGGCGCCCCAACCGGAAACTCATCATGCGTCACACCCCTCTCGCACTCGCCCTGGGCGTTGTTTGTATTGCGTCCGCTCGCGCGGAATCCCTGCCGGAATACGTCGGCGAAACCATCGTCGTCACCCCGACCCGGTTTCCGCAAGCCTTGTCCGGCCAGACCACCAATACCACGGTGATCACCCGGCAGGATATTGCGAATAGTCCGCAGACCACGCTGCCCGGGATCCTCGCGGAGCAGGCCGGGATCGGCATGCGCGATTTATACGGCAACAATGCCGCCAGGAGCACGGTCGACATGCGCGGCTTTGGCGCCGCCGCCGGACAGAACACGCTGATTTTGCTGGATGGCCGACGCCTCAACGATATCGACCTCTCCGAAGTCGATTGGTCGGCATTGCCGCTGTCCGCCATCGAGCGTATCGAAATCGTGCGCGGCGGTTCCAGCGTGCTCCACGGATCGGGCGCGGTGGCGGGGGTGATCAACATCATCACGCGTTCTCCGCTGGGGCTGCCGAATCAGGTATCGGGCAAGGTGCAGGCGGGCAGTTTCAACACCCAGGATTATCAAGTGAGCGGCAACTATTCCGGTGAGACGGGCGGCATCCGGCTGGCGGCCGACCATTACCGCTCCGACGGCTGGCGCGACAACAACGAGAGCACGCAAAGCAGCCTGAACGGCGATGCGCGTTTTCGCCATGATCTAGGCGAGCTGGTGTTCAAGTTTGGCGGATCTACCCAGGATGTGCGTCTGCCCGGCCCGCGCACGGTCGATTCCAGCATCGGCCTGAACCAGCTGGCAACCGATCCGCAGGGCACCAACACGCCGCTCGACTGGTCGAAGCTCAAGGGTTATCAGGCGGGACTGAGCAACCGCTTCGAGTTCGGCCGCAACGAACTGATGCTCGATCTGGACTACCGCAACAAGCAGCAGCAATCCTATTTCGATTTCGGCGGCTTTCCCGACTACCGCGATGCCGATCTCGACATGTGGAGTTTTTCGCCGCGCCTGCTGCTGCCGTTTGAAACGGGCGACATCGCACATAAACTCATTCTCGGGGTTGATTTCCAGTGGTGGGATTACGCGCTGCGCACCTCGAATGTCGAGGCCAATATCGGTACCCCGATCAATCGCGTGACGGCCGATCAAAACACCGCCGGCCTGTATGCGCGGGATGAAATGCAATTGGATCCGGCCACGCGCTTGACGCTGGGCGCCCGTTACGAGTGGTTTGAGATCAAGGCGGCGGACCAGTACTACGCCACGGCGCCCGGCGCCTCCGGTAGCGCCGCATTGCCGGGCAGTCAGGACGCGCCGCAATATGCCTTGGAGTTGGGGATCAATCATCGCCTGAATTCGCAGCATGCGTTGTTCGCCCGGTTGGCGCGCAGCTTTCGCTTCGCCACCGTGGATGAAATTTATGAATCTGGCCCCTTCGATTTCATCACTTCTACGTCCCTCAGGGAATTCCAGTTTCTCAAACCGCAAACCTCGCAGGATGCCCAAGTGGGCTGGGAATGGGGCGGCGGTTCCGACCGGCTGCGTGCGGCAGCGTATTACATGAAGGTGGAGGATGAAATCCATCTCGACGTCTACAGCAACGGCATCGGCAACACCAATCTGCCGCCGCTGCAACGCTACGGCCTCGAACTCGAAGCGCATGGCCGCGTCAGCGCAGTCGATCTGAGCGCGGCCTACACGCTGGCCTACGCGCAATTCACTGACGGCACGCTCAACGGTATCGAACTCGACGGCAAGGACGTGCCGCTGGTGCCGCGCAACAAGCTGTCGCTCGGCGCAATGTGGCATATCGACGAACAGACCCGGCTGAGCGCCGACGCCAGCTATGTCGGCAGCCAGTTGATGGATAACGACGAGACCAATAGATTTGCGCAGAAAATTCCGGCGTACACCCTGGTCGATCTGAAGCTCGCGCACCAGGTCGGCAACTGGCAACTGACCGCTACGTTCAACAACCTGTTCGACCAGGACTATTACACTTACGCCGTCCACAGCTCGTTCAACGCCGACCGCTTCAATGCCTATCCGCTACCGGGACGCAATGGCTGGGTGAGCGTGGAGTACATGTTCAAATAAGGGGTGTGCAAATAAGAGGTGCCAGGACGATCATGCAAGAGGACTCAAAAAGTGCGCGCCATGCGGCACGCATGGCGCGCAAGAAAGCGGTCATCGATGCGACCATCGCTGCCGCCACTGACGAGCACGGACTGCTGATCGTCATCACCGGCAACGGCAAGGGCAAGAGCACCTCGGCCTTCGGTACCGTAGCGCGCGCATTGGGTCACGGCATGAAGGTGGGCGTGGTGCAGTTCATCAAGAGCCGAACGGATACCGGCGAGGAAGCCTTCCTCGGCCGGCACGCCGAGTGGCACGTCACCGGCGATGGCTTCACCTGGGACACGCAAAATCGCGAGCAGGATATCGCTACCGCGCATCGCGGCTGGGCGATTGCTGCGCGCATGCTAAGTGACCCGACGTATCAGTTGGTGGTGCTGGACGAACTCACTTACCTGTTGAGTTATGGCTATCTTGATGCCGACGATGTGCTGGATGCGCTCGCCCAGCGCCCGAAAATGCAGCATGTCATCGTCACCGGGCGGGGTGCGCCGGATGCATTGATCGAGCTGGCCGATACGGTGTCGGTCATCGCCGATGAGAAGCACGCCTATCGCGCAGGGGTCAAGGCGCAGCGCGGCATCGACCTGTGAGCTTGGACCTCAATCTCCCGCTGTTCGAAAAATATCACCACTGTCTGCCTTTTGCCGAAATCACGGCTGGGCGCGTCCAAATTTCAGATTTGCGCCCCTGCCGCCACGCGGCTTGACCCGGGTGGATGGCAATGCAAGCATGTCCGCTGACGTCACCCCGCCCGCCCGCTGCCTTGAATCTGCTTGCGTCACCTTATGTTGGCCGCTTTGCCCCATCGCCTACTGGACCGCTGCACCTTGGTTCGCTGGTCGCCGCGGTGGCCAGCTGGCTCGACGCGCGTGCAGCAGGCGGGCGCTGGCTGGTGCGGATGGAGGACCTCGACCGTCCGCGCTGTGTGGCGGGCGCGGCAGATACCATCCTGCGCCAGCTGGAAACCTATGGATTGCACTGGGATGGCACGGTGCAGCTGCAATCGACGCGTGACGATGCCTACGCCGCCGCGCTCGATACCTTGAAGGCGCAAGGTCTGGCCTATCCGTGCGCCTGCTCCCGCGCCCAGCTCGCGCAGGCGCAGCGCAATCCGGAAGGTGAAATTCTCTATCCGGGAACCTGTCGTAACGGTTTGCCCTCTGGTGCGGGGGCGCGCGCCTGGCGGGTGCGCGTGCCGCAGGGGGAAGTGGGGTTTCACGACCGCATCCACGGCGATCTGACGCAGGACCTGTCGCGTGAAGTCGGCGATTTCATCGTCAAGCGCGCGGATCACCTGTTTGCCTACCAGCTCGCCGTGGTGGTGGACGATGCGTGGCAGGGCATCACCGATGTCGTGCGCGGCGCCGATCTGCTGTGGAACACGCCACGCCAGATTTATCTGCAAACCCTGCTTGGCTGGCCGACGCCACGGTATGCGCAC
>JAAPAA010000326.1 GCA_012274165.1 Thiobacillaceae bacterium | reverse complement strand
GCAGCGGACAGACTTGCTACCGCTCGGCGATGCAGACCGGGAAAACGTTCAACGTTTGGCCGCTGACCTGCCGGCGCTTAGGCACGCCACGACGACCACCCCGGTCGACCGCAAGCGCCCGCTGCGCCTTGTCGTGACCGAGGTCACGCTGACCACGCAACCGGAACGGCGCAGTGCAGCATTCAGGGTCCTCTGGTGTGGTGGCGCAATCACTGAGCACGTGGTGAATTGCCCACCCGCGGGCGTACATCAACGCACCGAAGCAAGTATACTCGATCGGCTGACCGCTCTTGCGAGCACTCAGCCCGATCATCAAGTTGCCGAGCGCTTGAACGCCGAAGGCCTGCGGACCCGGACCGGAAAGAAATGGACCTATGCTCGGGTCCACTCGATACGGAAGCAGCACTCCATCCCAACTGGCTGTCCGTTGGTCCCGCACCCCGCAGCGAAACGTGCAGATGGTCTGGTATCAAGCAAAGTCGCAGCTGAATGCCTGCAAGTCTCTCCATCCCTGGTCAATCTATGGGTCAGGCACGGCGTGCTTCGGCACGATCAGCGGGTGGCTGCGTCGAAAGTTTGGGTGCATTTGTCGGAGGCGGACTTTGCGCGGTTAACGGGCGCTTCTCCGGAGGCAGCCAACCTGCCGACATTGAAATCGATTAGAGAACAGAATGGGTTGTCCCTAAATGAGTTGTGGCACCAGATCTCGGTCGGTCACTACCTCCCCTATCGCGTCCGCCGCGGCCAAACCTGGGAATGGCGTCTGAAGAAGATGCCTCCCTCGGATACACCAAAGCCAACCAGCTCAATTCGACGTAGCCGCAGGGGAAAATCACACTATGAATGACGATCTAGTCGGCTCTATGAACAGACCTCGGTGATCGTGACCACTAACCTGGCCTTCGGCGAATGGCCGAGCGTGTTTGGCGACGCCAAGATGACGACGGCGTTGCTCGACCGCCTGACCCACCATTGCGACATCGTCGAAACCGGCAACGAGAGCTGGCGCTTTAAGAACCGCGCCTAACCCGCGGACCCCATCCACTGCAAGCCTGGCACCGTGCTCGCCGCCGTCAAGGACGCTGCGCGTCACTGACGTGATGGCCTGCGGCCATCCTTGACCGCGCCTGCGCGCGGCACCTCGGGACAATCAGGCCGGGGCGAAGAAACGCCTCCTACCAGCCGAACAAAGAAACGCTGATCGCCTCATACAGACCGTAACGAAAGGGGTCTCTTTTGCATGCCTATAGGGGGTCCCGTTCCCGTGCCGATTGACACGCAGCCTGCGTTACCAGCTCAAGTCGGCGCGCTTCCCTGCGGATTCCGACGAAGGCGGCCACCTATTCCAATCTGATCCCGGCCACCATTCCAACTTGATGGCGGCCAGGTAGATCATCTCCGCAGGTCGGTTTTGGTGATGTCACAGGGAGGCAAACGGGGTCAAGCGGCAGCAGGCCGCTTGCGCCGGGTTTCGCCTTTGAGTTCGATCCGATGCGCGTTGTGGACCACACGGTCGAGGATGGCGTCGGCTAGCGTAGGATCTCCCACGATCTCGTACCAGCGCTCGACCGGCACCTGGCTGGTGATGACCAGCGAGCCGCAATTGTAGCGATCTTCAACGATCTCCAGCAGGTCGCGGCGCTGTTCCGCATTCAGTGGCTCCGGGCCCCAGTCGTCCAGGATGAGCAGGTTGACCCGGGCGAGTTGGCGCATGAGGCGGGCATACCGGCCGTCGCCACGCGCCAGCGCCAGTGCGCCGAACAATCGCGAACTGCGTTGATACAGGACGGACAAGTTATCGCGGCAGGCCTTGTCGCCCAGTGCGCAGGCGATGAAGGTCTTGCCCGTGCCGCAGGGGCCGGTGATGAGGCAATGCCGATGCTCGCGCACCCAGTCGCAACTGGCCAGGCGCAGGAACAGTGTCCGGTCGAGACCCCGCGGGGTGCGGAAGTCGACCTCCTCGACCGTGGCTGACTGACGCAATTTGGCGGTGCGCGTTCGCGCTTCGAACCGCTTTTGCTGGCGCAACGTGGCCTCCTGGTCGACCAGAAGACCAAGCCATTCAGCGTGTTCGAGGGCGCGGCTTTCGGGGTTGGCCGCCAAATCGCGGAACCCCTTTGCCATGCCATCCAAGCCGAGTTCGTGCAGGCGATCCAGTGTCGGGTGGTTCAGCAAGATCTGTCTCCTCAATGGAAATAGCCGGGGCCGCGGATGTTGTCGTGCAGCAGGGGCGTGCCGTCCGCGGCTTGCGGCGACGCCGATCTGTCGAGCCGGTGTTTGAGGATCGAGGCGACGCTGGCGTAGGTCAGCACCCCGATCTCGATGGCGCGGCTGCTGACCGTCTCCGCCCGCGCCGCTTCGATGCCGCGAAACAGCCGCAACACCCCGAGGCAGGTGCGAAAGCCCTGTTCCGGATGCGGCCGGCGCGCCAGTACGGCCAGGATCAAAGCTTCCGTGTTGGGGCCGATGTCGCGGGCCTGCCGGGCGAACCGCTCGGGCGACCATTCGGCGTAGCGCCGGTGCGAGCTGGGCATGTGGTCGGGCAGCGTTCCGTGACGCGGACCGCCGTATCGGCGCGCATGGCTCGCGACCCGCTTGCCGCGGTGAAATATCTCGATGGTGCGCGTAGTGGTGCGGGTGTCCACCTGCTCGCGGAGCAGCGCGTGCGGCACCGAGTAGAAGAAGCCATCGATCTCAACATGGTAGTCGATGCCGACGCGGGCGAAGCACCATTCGGCATACTCGTAGTCCTGGTCTGGCAAGGACTGCATGACCGGCCGCTCGATTGTCTCGAACAGCTGGCGCCGGCTGACCCCGAGCCGACGCATCTCACGGCCGTTCATGCGCTCGAGGGCGACACCAATCGCAGCGTTGCATTCAGCCAGGGAGAAGAAGGTGACGTTGCGCAAGCGACCGAGAATATACGACTGGGCAAATCGCACGCCTGCCTCCACGGCAGCTTTATCCTTGGGCTTTCGCGGCCGTGCCGGAACAACTCCGACGTTGTAGTGCGCTGCCAACTTGCCGTAGCTGCGATTGATCTCCGGATCGTAGAACGACGACTTGTTGACGCCGCTCTTGAGATTGTCTGGTACCAGCAACCGCGGTGCCGACCCGAAGAACCGAAACATCCGTACGTGCGCCCCGATCCAGTCCGGCAGGCTCTGCGTCCAGGTCGCTTCGGCATAGGTCAGACTTGAGGCACCGAGCACCGCAACGAAGATCTCTGCCATCCGCACCTCGCCGGTCAGCGGGTCGGCGATCGCCACCTTCTTGCCGGAGTAGTCGACAAATGCCTTGTGCCCGGCCACATGGTTCTGGCGCATCGTCGGCGACAAACGGCGCTCGAATAGCCTGTACAACTCACAGAAACGGCTATACCGGTAACCTTCAGGATGAACCTCCTGATATTCTTCAAACAAAACCGACAGGTTCACGCCGGGGCGCTTCATCTCGCGCACCAGCTCCGCCCAGTCCGGCTCAGGATAGTGGCGGGCGCCCGGCTTGCTGCTCGGTGACGGGAACAGCAACCGCTCCAGCACCTCGTCCGTCAGCTCCGGCGCCAACGGCCAGTTGAGCGCGGCTGCCCCCGCTCGGGTCAGATAGTCCTGAACCGTGCTCCGGCCCACGCCGACCTCACGGGCGATCACCCGGGCACTGGCGTGCGCCCCGAAATGCAGCTGCAAAACATGCCGTATCCGCCGCATAGACAGTCTCTCCGTCGGCATCCAAGCCCCTTCCATCGATTGCGATGGCGGAATTGGACGCCAGGTGAACACTGACCTGCGCGATGATCTTCCTTCCCGGTTGCCCTCCTTACAGACGGGGTGGCCGGGATCAGTTTGGAATGGAGGCCGCGATCAAATCGGAACGGTGGCCGCCATCAAGTTGGAATACTTGGCCGGGATGCGTTGGAATCCGCAGACAATACGAAATTCGGCAAGTGCAAGCTCTACTGGGTCTTACCTCCCCCAACCGGAAATGTGGTGTGCCTGCCTAGAATATCGCGATATGACCGGCCTGCCTTCAAGTTCTACGGCAGCGTCTCTGACAGTTGAAATGGACTGGTATGGCAACGGCGCGGACGACGCGAATAGGCGACAGATTCAGAGCCTGGTTGTCGGTCAGACCAACACAGCAGGCCTTCCGGTAG
>JAAPAA010000037.1 GCA_012274165.1 Thiobacillaceae bacterium | reverse complement strand
GCGGCCGCGCCCTGGGTAATCAGCACGGTATGCAAACGCGGCTGGGCATGCTGATCCAGGTCATCGTCGGCATCCGAGGCGCCGCGAAAAAAGCCGCGCATCATGGCATAGCGTGATTCGCGCACGTGGCGGATACGCTTCAACACTTGCGACAGCGGCACGCCCAGCAGCATCAGCGCATGTGAAGCCAGCATCAGCGAGCCTTCCATCACTTCGGACACCACTTCGGTGGCACCCGCTGCCTTCAGCGCGTCAATATGCGCATCGTCGATGGTGCGCACCACCACCGGCAATTCCGGCCGCAGTTCGCGCACATGCCGCAGGATGGCCATGCTGGAGCGCAGATCGGAATAGGTGACGACGATGGCCTGCGCGCGGGAGAGGCCCGCAGCAACCAGCACTTCGCGGCGGCTGGCGTCGCCATACACCACGGATGCGCCCGACGCGGCCACCGCGCGGATGCGCTCGGGGTCGGCGTCGAGTGCGACAAAGATGATATCTTCGGCTTCCAGCAGGCGCGCCAGATTCTGCCCGCTGCGGCCGTAGCCGCAAATGATGACGTGTTTGGACTTGCCAAAGGTTTTGACCGCGATGTCGTGCACTTCCTTGGCGCGGCCCGCCCATTCGTTGCCCGCAATCAGCCGCGTCAAGGTGTCCATGTGGTTGATCAGCAGCGGTGCAAGCAGCATCGACAACACCATGGCCGCCAGCACCGGCTGGGTGATTTCAGCGCCCAGCAGTTTCAGGTCCGCTGCCTGCGCCAACAACACGAAACCGAATTCGCCTGCCTGCGCCAGCCCGAGTGCGGTGCGCACGGCAGTGGGCCGGCTGCTGCCGAAGGCCATCGCCAACCCCGCCACCAATGCGGCCTTGCCGATCATGATCGCCGCCACCAGCAGCAAGATGTTGCTCCAGTTCAACGCGATCTGCAGGAGATTGAGCCGCATCCCGATGGTGACAAAGAATAGCCCCAGCAAGACATCGCGGAAAGGCTTGATGTCGTCTTCCACCTGATAACGGTACTCGGTTTCGGAGATCAGCATGCCGGCCAGAAACGCACCCAGCGCCAGCGACAGGCCGGCGCTATCCGTCATGAATGCCAAGCCCAGGGTGAACAACAACAGATTGAGGGTAAACAGTTCGGGCGACTTGTGCCCGGCCACCCACTGAAACCACGGGCGCATGACGCGCTGGCCGACAAACAGCAAAAATCCGAGCACGAGGATCGCCTTCAGCATCGCCAGCCCGAGCGTTGCTGCCATGACATCCGACTCGTGAGCAAACGCCGGAGTCAGAATCAGCAGCGGCACCACCGCCAGATCCTGGAACAGCAGCCCGCCAAAAATCTGGCGGCCATGCGGCGTCTGGATTTCCAGCCGCTCGGCCAGCAGTTTCGACACAATTGCGGTAGACGACATCGACATGATGCCGCCCAGCGCCAGCGCGGCCAGCAGCGGCAATTCGAGCATCCAGGCAATGAACGCGGTCAACGCGATGGTCAGCACCACCTGCGCGCCGCCAAAGCCAAACACCGTCATGCGCATGGTGGTCAGGCGCGGCAGACTGAATTCAAGGCCGATGGAAAACATCAGAAACACCACGCCGAATTCGGCCAGGTAACGCGCCTCTTCGCTGTCCGGGATCCAGCCCAGCGCGAACGGGCCGATCGCAATCCCAGTCACCAGATAGCCCAGCATGGTCGGCAATCGCAAGGCGCGTGCGGCTGCCGTCACCAGCACCGCTGCGGCGAGCAAAACCAGGACAAGCTGAAGGCTGCTGCTGTGCATCGAGTTAATCCGGGCCACAAGTCGCGGTTGCAAGGGAGGCTTTAGTATACTTGCCGACCATGCGACCCCAAGCCACCTCTTCCGAACATTTGCTCACTCTCGCGCGTCAGGTGCTCGACATCGAAGCCGATGCGCTGCGCGTGTTATCCACTCGGCTCGACAGCGGTTTTGCCGATGCGGTAAACCTGATTCTGGCCTGTAGTGGCCGCGTCGTCGTATCCGGCATGGGGAAATCGGGGCACATCGGCGGCAAGATCGCCGCGACCCTGGCGTCCACCGGCACCCCGGCGTTTTTCATGCACCCGGGTGAAGCCAGCCACGGCGACCTTGGCATGATCGCGCCCAACGACGTGGTGCTGGCGCTGTCGAATTCGGGCGAAAGCAACGAAATCGTCAGCATCGTGCCGCTCATCAAACGGCGCGGCGCCAAGCTCATCGCGATGACCGGCAACCCCAACTCGACCATGGCGCAGACGGCCGATGTGCATCTCGACGCCAGCGTCGACAAGGAAGCCTGCCCGCTCAATCTCGCCCCCACCGCCAGCACCACCGCTGCGCTCGCGCTGGGCGACGCGCTGGCAGTGGCCTTGCTCGATGCACGCGGTTTTTCGGCCGACGATTTCGCCCGCACCCATCCCGGCGGCAGCCTCGGGCGGCGCTTGCTGATTCATGTACGCGACGTCATGCACACGGGCGATGCGCTGCCCAAAATTGACCGCGAGGCCTCGCTCAAAACCGCCCTGCTCGAAATGACGCAAAAGGGACTCGGCATGACCGCGGTAGTCGACGCCACCGGCAAAGTCGCCGGGGTATTCACCGACGGCGACTTACGGCGCGCGCTGGAACATGCACTTGATCTGCAACAGGCACGCGTGATCGACCTGATGACCCCCAACCCCAAGACAATCCGCGCGGACGAACTTGCCGTGGCGGCGGTAGAAAAAATGGACACCCTGAAAATCAACGGCCTGCTGGTGGTCGACGCCGACCATACACTCGTGGGCGCGCTCAACATGCACGACCTGCTGAAGGCGGGGGTGGTGTGATGAGCGCAAACATGATGACTCCGAACCTGATCGCCCGCACGCAAAAAATCAAACTGGTCGCATTCGATGTCGATGGCGTGATGACCGACGGCACCTTGTTTCTGGCCGACGACGGCCAGGAATACAAGGGCTTCAACTCGCTCGACGGCCACGGCCTGAAAATGCTCAAGAGCAGCGGGGTGCAGCTCGCCATCATTACCGGCCGCAGTTCGCGTGTGGTGGAGCAGCGCGCCAAAAACCTCGGCATCGAGATCGTCCATCAGGGCGCGCACAACAAGCTGGTGGTATACGAAGCGCTGTGCCGTGAACTCAACATTGCCTGCGAAGCCACCGCCTACATGGGCGACGACGTGGTTGATCTGCCGGTGATGCGGCGCGCCGGTCTGGCGATCAGCGTGCCCGCTGCGCCCGAACTGGTGAAAGCACACAGCCATTACATCACCACACGCGACGCCGGGCACGGTGCTGTGCGCGAAGCCTGCGAATTCGTGATGCGGGCACAGGGCACGCTCGATGCCGCACTGGCGCCCTATCTAAAGTGATGTACGGCTTCGGTGTGCTCCATGCTGGCAGTCTGGACGCGGCATGAACGCACGCGGATCGCTGTGGCTGCCAGTAGCCATCCTGCTGTTGCTGGCGGGTCTCAGCTTCTGGATTGAATACGCGGTGCAACTCCCGGCCGACACCGAACAGACCGCGAAAACCAGCCCGGAGGGCATCATGGAAAACTTCGAGGCATTACGTACCGACCTGGCTGGCAATCCGCAATATCGTCTGTCTGCCAAACGGCTCAAACACTATTCCGGCAGCAAGCGCACTGAAATGGAGTCTCCTCATTTTGTCCAATTGGACGCCCAGACTGGCGATATCAGCGCGACGGCCAAACAGGCCACTGTTTCACCGGATGGCGATGAAATGGATTTGCAGGGCGAAGTCAACGTCGTGCGCGCCGCGCTGCCGGGGCAGTCCGTGATGACCCTGCGGACGGCGCGCCTGCTGGTCTATCCGAAGCGCAAGCTGTTGCGCGCGCCTGGTACCGTCGTCGCCCATGACGACACCATGGACATGCGCGCAGGCGCCATGGAATACAACGCCACTCAACGCATCATTAAACTGACCGGGCGAGTCAACACCCGCTATTTTTCCAGAAAGCCATAAAAGCACCATGCACATCATGAAAATGGGGATTTACATCGCGCTGTGCGCCAGCCTGTTCGCCACCGTGGCGCATGCCGAAAAGGCCGACCGCGACAAACCCGTCAACATCGAGGCCGACACCGTCACCCTCGATGACGTCAAGAAAGTCAGCGTCTACAGCGGCAATGTCATCCTCACTCAAGGCACCCTGATGCTGCGCGCCGACCGCGTCCAGGCCACGCAAAACGCCACCGGCCTCGACAAAGTCAGCGCGACCGGACACCCGGTAAGCTTCCACCAGAAACTGGACGGCAGCGGTGACATGATCGAAGGGGTGTCCGACCGCATCGAGTTTGACAGCGTCAACAACCAGCTTGAACTGATTGGCCAGGCGCAATTGCAGCGCGGGGGCGACGAATTGCGCGGGGCGCAGATTTCATACAACGCCAACACCGGATTCTACAAGGTGATTGGGCAGCCCAACGCCCAAAGTCCGACTGGACGCGTGCGCGCCACCATTCTGCCGAAACCCCGCGCCGCGCAGCCTGCCGCCAAGCCATGAGCCAGATTTCCGCCCACAATCTGCGCAAGATCTATGGCCCACGCATCGTGGTGCATGACGTCTCGTTCGACGTCAAAAGCGGCGAAGTCGTCGGCCTGCTCGGCCCGAATGGCGCGGGTAAAACCACCTGCTTCTACATGGTGATCGGGCTGGTTGCGGCAGACGGAGGCAGCGTGCAGATGGATACGCACGACCTGACCCACATGGCCATCCATCGGCGCGCGCGCCTGGGACTATCCTACCTGCCGCAGGAACCGTCCATCTTCCGCAAGCTGACGGTGGAGGAAAACATTCGCGCCATCCTCGAACTCAAGCCCTATAGTAAAAGCGAACGCGAAGAACATCTCGACAATCTGCTCAATGATCTGCATATCGAACATCTGCGTGAAGCGACGGCCGTCAGCCTGTCTGGCGGCGAACGCCGGCGGGTGGAAATCGCCCGCGCGCTGGCAATCAACCCGCGCTTCATTTTGCTCGACGAGCCCTTTGCCGGCGTCGATCCCATCGCTGTGCTCGACATCCAGAAACTGGTGCACTTTCTGGTTGAGCGCGATATCGGCGTCCTCATCACCGACCACAATGTGCGTGAAACCCTGGGTATTTGCGATCGCGCTTACATCATCAACGAGGGTCGGGTCCTCATCGCCGGCACCCCGGACCTCATCATTCAGGACGACAGCGCACGCAAAGTGTATCTGGGAGAAAACTTCCGCCTGTAGCCCCTTTATTTGTCAAAAAATCCCCCCATGTTCTTCTCAAGGCGGCACGGTTTTTGCCGTAGACCCTTCTTATGAAGCACAGCCTCCAGCTTAAACTTGGTCAGCACCTCACCCTGACGCCCCAACTGCAACAGTCCATCCGGCTGTTACAGTTGTCGACGCTCGAGTTGAATCAGGAACTGGAGCAAATGCTGCAGGACAACCCCTTGCTGGAACGCGAGGAAGAGGACGATTCCAGCCTCGCCGCTGCCGAGCCCCCCGCGCACACGGCAGAAGCCGAGGCACAGAGTACCGACACCCCGCCGGCAGACAGTCCTGACAGCGCCGACACCGAAACGGCGACGACGCTGGATGACTCCGACTGGAACGATTACAGCGCGGCCGGCGGGGATGACGAAGACACGGACTCGGCGCAAGGCTCGGTTTCCGGCGCCAGCCTGCGCGAACACCTGCTGAACCAGTTGATCGTCAGCCCACTTACCCTGCGCGACCGCACCCTGGTCGCCGCGCTGATCGACGACCTTGACGAGGCCGGCTTTCTCACCCAGCCGCTGGCCGACATCATTGCCAGCCTGCAAACCGAGCTCGAAGACCTTGAGCCGGAAGAAGTCGAAACCGCATTAAAGCATTTGCAGAACATGGACCCGACGGGAGTCGGCGCGCGCAATCTGGCCGAGTGTCTGACCCTGCAATTACGCGCCCTGCCGCCCGACACCCCGGCACGCGATATCGCCATCCGCCTGACCGCGAATCATCTTGAACTGCTGGCCGCGCGCGATGTAGGCAAGCTCAAAAAAATGCTCGGCATCGATGACCCCACGCTGCGAGCCGTGCGCACCCTGATCCTGTCCCTCAACCCGCGTCCGGGCGCAAGCTTTAGTGTGGACGAAACGCACTACGTCATCCCGGACATCTATGTCCGCCGCATCAAGGGCATGTGGATTGCAAGCCTCAATGCCGACGCCATGCCCAAGCTGCGCGTCAACCGGGTCTACGCCGACATCCTGTCGCGCCACCGCGAAAACAGCGGCAGCCAGCAACTGGCCAGCCAACTACAGGAAGCCCGGTGGCTGATCAAAAATGTACAGCAGCGGTTCGACACCATCCTGCGCGTGTCGCAAGCGATCGTTGACCGCCAGAAAAGCTTTCTCGAACATGGCGAAGTGGCGATGCGGCCGCTGGTGCTGCGTGAAATCGCCGACGTCGTGGAGCTGCATGAATCGACCATCTCGCGCGTCACCACGCAAAAGTTCATGATGACGCCGCGCGGCCTCTACGAACTGAAATACTTCTTCGGCAGTCACGTCTCCACCGACAGCGGCGGCGCCTGTTCTTCGACCGCCATCCGCGCTCTCATCAAGCAGATGATCGCCGCCGAAACCAGCAGCAGGCCGCTATCCGATGGCCAGCTCGCCGACGAGCTGGGGCGCCAAGGCATCGTTGTCGCGCGCCGCACGGTAGCCAAATACCGCGAATCCCTGCAAATCCCGACCGCCAACATGCGGCGCGCGCTTTGACCACGCCGAGCCTTATGGTGCATTCAGTGCAAATTTTCGACCTGCGCTTGAATGTGCCCCACTTTCGTCCCACAATGAAAACGAGCGGGACGAATCGCTTCTGCAGTGGGTGCAACACATCCCATTACAGTATTTCTCAGCAGACTAAGGAGGCTTTATGAATTTGACGATTTCCGGCCATCACCTGGAAGTGACCCCTTCCATTCGCGGCTACGTTTCCGAGAAACTCGACCGTGTCAAACGTCACTTCGACCATGTCATTACCGTCAATGTCATCATGCAAGTCGAGAAGCTGGTGCATAAAGTGGAAGCCACGCTGCACGTAAAAGGCCATGACTTCCACGCACATAGCGAAGATGGCAACATGTATGCCGCAATTGACCTTCTGGCCGACAAACTGGACCGCCAGATTGTTAAACACAAGGAAAAAACTACGGACGTCCATCAGGTCGACGGCGGCTTAAAGCATCAACCGACGGAAACCCTTGCCTAACTAAACGCCGGGGGGTGGTTTAATGCCCCCAGGCGTATAATTTGCTGGCACCGGATTCCCTCAACCGGTCTAGCCACCAGCATGAACCTCATCGCTCCCCTCATCACTTCAGACACAGCCTTGCTGGACGCGAGCTTTACCAGCAAGAAAAAACTGTTCGAACACGCAGCCGATCTGTTCGCCCGAATTCACACTCTCAAGTCCGCCGATATTTTCAGCAGCCTGTTCGAACGTGAGCGTCTGGGGTCAACCGCACTCGGCTGCGGGATCGCGATTCCACATGGCCGGATCAAGGGCTTGAAGCAGGCTTGCGGTGCGTTTTATCGCCTGCAAACCCCGCTGGAATTCGACGCACCCGACAACCAGCCGGTATCGATCTGTTTCGTTTTGCTGGTTCCTCAGGATGCCAACGAGCAGCATCTGCAAATCCTCGGCGAACTGGCGCAGTTGTTCGGCGACGACGCCATGCGCGCCAAACTGCTGGCAGTCGCCACGCCGGACGATCTCACCGCGCTCGTCAGCGCATGGACAAGCTGAGCGCGCCACACAGGCATGAACGACCTCGTCCATGTTTCCGTCGAGACCCTGTTCCGCGACATGGCGGAGCAACTCGACCTGAACTGGATCGCCGGACGTAACGGCGGACAGCGCAGCCTGTCCTCGGAAACCATCCAGAAACCGACGCTGGCGCTCATCGGCCACCTGAATTTCGTCCACCCCAATCGGGTACAGGTGCTGGGCTGCGCCGAAATGGACTACCTGCGCGGCCTGACGCCCGCCGGCCTGCAATACGCGATCACACACCTGTTCTCGACCGAGCTCGCGGCCATCATTGTGTCCAACGGCGAAGCCGTGCCGGCGGCGTTAAGCGACAGCGCGGAAAAGAGCGAAACCCCGCTATTCACCTCGAACCTGGCGAGCCCGGTTCTGATGTCACACCTGGGGCATTACCTGACGCAACGCCTGGCCGAGGCCACCTCGATCCATGGCGTATTCCTCGAAGTGCTGGGTACCGGCGTGCTCATCAAAGGCGATGCGGGCGTCGGCAAGAGCGAACTGGCGCTGGAACTCATCACCCGCGGCCACCGACTGGTTGCCGACGACGTGGTCGACCTGAAGCATGTCGCGCCGG
>JAAPAA010000325.1 GCA_012274165.1 Thiobacillaceae bacterium | reverse complement strand
GATCTACTTCGCCTGCGGACTGGTGGTCCCGCTGGCCCTGCTGTTCGACCTGCCGGACGGCGTATCGCGGCTGGCGCGCTACAACGTGACCGCGGATTCGCTGTCGGCGGGAAGCGACAAGGTGCGCCACTACGCTGCGGCCGCGAGGCCCGAGCCTTGGAGCGATTTGAGCCGCTCGCCGAGCTGGGCCGTCCACTCTGCCAACGGCCTGAGCGGGCCTGCCATTCCGGCCGTCAGCGGCCCCGGGCACGCCGCTTGCCTGGGCGCGGCTTCCACTCTCGCCGCAGCCGCCATGCCCGACACGCTCTCGCTTGCCGATCGGCCCCGTCAGCCGGCTGGCGCCGATGACTCGAGTTTCGCGCGCGACGTGCTGCGCGGGCTGTCGAACTGGCCGCACCGCATTCCGCCGAAGTACTTCTACGACGCTGCGGGCTCGGCGCTCTTCGATCGCATCTGCGAACTGCCCGAGTACTACCCGACGCGCACCGAACTGGCCATCCTGTCCGAACGCGCGCCCGAGATGGCCGCGCAGATCGGACCGCGCTCTGACCTGATCGAGTTCGGCGCCGGGTCGATGAGCAAGGTGCGCCTGCTGCTGGACGCCTTCGATGCCGCCGACATGCCGCTGCGCTATCTGCCGATCGACATCTCGGGTGAACATCTGTTGCAGGCGGCGCGCCGTCTGCAGCAGGCCTACCCAAGGATGGCCGTGGTGCCCATGGTTGCCGACTGCATGGCGGCGCTGTCACTGCCGGCGCCGCCGTCGGGCACCGGCCGCCGCGTCGGATTCTTTCCCGGCTCGACCTTCGGCAATTTCAGCGCTGAAGAGGCCTCGTGCTTCCTGCAACGCAGCGCCCGGCTTCTGCAAGGCGGCGGGCTGCTGATCGGCGTCGACCTGGTGAAGGATCCTGCGCTTCTGCAGGCCGCCTACAACGATGCGCACGGCGTCACGGCGGCCTTCAACCTCAACCTGCTGCGCCGCGTGAACACCGAACTGGGCGGTGACTTCGATCTGGATGCCTTCGCGCACCATGCCTTTTACGACCCGCTGCGCCAGCGCGTCGAGATGCACCTGGTCAGCCGGCGGACGCAGACCGTCCGCGTCGGGGCGGCAACCTTCAGGTTCGCGGAAGGCGACTCCCTGCACACCGAGAATTCGCAGAAGTTCACCATCGATGGATTCCGCGCCCTGGCGCTGCGCAGCGGATTTCGGCCCGGCCCCGTGTGGCAGGACAAACGCCGGTTGTTCGCCGTGCATTGGCTGCGCGCGCCTTGACGGCCGCAGCAAGTCCTGCAGCAAATTCTTCCCACCCGACAGGCACGCCTTGCGGACCTGCCAATCCCGGCTGCAGCCCATGCTCTTCGTGCTGGCGCTCCGACTGAAGCCACGGGCAAAGGTCGAGTGCCAGGCACGTCGATTGCCGTCTGATCAGGTCCGCATCTTGGAAAGCTTGCGAATGGATCAGCGTTTGAACGCGCAACTGCGACAACAGGTGCTCTACGTCGAGGACAACCCGGTCAACGTCATGCTCATGCAGGCGGTGTTCGAGTTGCGTCCGGGCTTGAGCCTCTCTGTGGCCACTTGCAGCGCCGAGGCGCTGGAAATCGGTGCCGGCCTGCAGCCCTCGCTGTTGCTGCTGGACATTCGATTGCCTGATCTGCCGGGAACCGACCTGTTGCCACTGCTGCGGCAACGCCTGGGCTGGATCCATGTGCCCGCCGTCGCAGTGACCGCCGAGCCCGACTTCGTGCTCGAAGACAGCGGCTTCATCGAGATCTGGCGCAAGCCCTTGTCGGTGCACGCGATGCTGGAGCGGCTGGACGGCTGGCTGGCGCCGGAGACGGGATATATCCGCTTCGGCACACCGCCGTTGCCGTACCGGCAGGGGCTGCGCGCCGCCTGAACCCGCCGACCCCGGGCTTCGATGGGTGGCGCATCGGGCAGGGTCATCGCGTCAAAGGACCTCCGCACCAGGCAGGGCAGCGCGCTGGCGCTCCCGGTGCGGTGCGCCGTAGCGCAGCGGCCCTCACCTACCAGGTCTGGTCGTAGTAGCCGTAAACCTTGCGCCCGTAGTCGTCGGTGTAGGCCGGGACGTCGTTCTCCGGATAGCGCGGCGCCTTCTCGAGCCGGCTCTTGTCCAGCGCGACGACATACCCGTCCTTTGCCGTGTCGTACTTCAGCATGTCCCAGGGCAGCGGGTAGCGGTCGGTGCCGATGCCGAGAAAGCCACCGAATTCGAGCACGGCGTAGCGCACCTTGCCGGAACGCTTGTCGATCATGAGGTCGTCGATCGAGCCGAGCTTGTCGCCGGCGGTGTTGTAGACGGAAGCACCTTCGACCTTGTCGGACGAGATGACGTCGTAGGAAGCGGCTTGGTACATGGATATCTCCAATCAAGGGGTTTAACAAATTTCCGGCTCGGGGGGCTTGGCCCCGTTGCCGGCTCGCAGCCTGTTTGTCGCTGCAATCTCGCCCGCCGGGTATCGGCCAGGATGCCGAGGCCGCGTAGGAACTGGCGGGAGAAGCGTCACGGCGTGACGCTGGCTTCGATCGGCAATCTGCGTGCCCTGCGCCGTGCAAGTCAAGGTTTCACGCGGCATGCCGATTGCTTCCGACCCGGCGATGCTGTTCGAACTCACCGTTTCGCCCTGGGAACTGATGCTTCTTTGTCGATGGCCGCCTGATCGCGGGGCTTGTGTGCGGGAAACTTCGCGGACCATTCCGCTGCAGGCCTCCACGAGCCCGAACTTGCCTTGGCCGGCCCCGATCCGGCCATCGAACGACGAGCAATTGCCCTGTAGGCGTGAACCGACAGAGCCGCTGTCAATGCTCACGCTGCCCTTTGCCGAGCCGGTCGAGGCCTACAACAGCTGGCGGTGGCTGCTGACGCAAACCGTGAGGACGGCTGCATAGACTCTGAACATGAACACGATGCTTGCCCCGGCGCTGTCCAGAGAAGTCGCCCGCTTCGGCGGCCTTGCCTGCTACGTCGGCGGTGAAGGCCCTCCGCTCTCGCCGGTGCACAGCGTCAATGCGGACGGCCCTGATCCTGATCGTCGCACTGATCGCGGCGGCCACGTAGTCGGCCAATGAGCCATGGGCAACCTCGCGCTCAGCTTGCTTGTACTGCTGATGTGCGTCGGGTCGGGCCTTGCCGCTGCCCAGGACCTTGCCGGCAACCCCGCCAGCGTGGCCGGTCCGGCCTTGCCCTTCGGGGAGTCACCCCTGCGACCCGGACAGTTGCGCCTGAGCCTGACAGAGCGTACTCATCTGATCGTCGAGCCTGCCAGCCTGCAGCCACCGATGGATTCCGCCCTCGGCCTGCCGGCCAACAAATGGCAGCCCAAGGTGGGACTGGAATTCAAGTCACCCGACCGAAGCGTCAGGAGCCTGCTGCGCATTCAGCTCCAGGGTGACTCGGCCCTGCACTTCCGGCCGCGCGGGGGCGGGTTGATCGTGACCTACCAGTCGCTGTTCTAGGTCCGGCGTCGAGCGTTGCGCTCGATCACATGCCGGTGTTGTCGCTCGACCGGTTGCTGCGCCACGGCCCGAAGCTGTTGCGGTCAACGGGCCTGCAAATCTGACCGTCGATGCGAAGGCCCTGCTGTCGCTCTTGCACGCACTTTGCTAGGCAGGCACTGCTTCGGGGCTGAGCATGGCCTTGCGCTCGGCCATCTCGGCGCCGAGGGTTCCGAGATCGAGATCGGTCTTCCTGAGCTTGGGAAACATCTCTCCCTCTTCTTCCCTCACGTGG
>JAAPAA010000324.1 GCA_012274165.1 Thiobacillaceae bacterium | reverse complement strand
GTGTTCGGCCAGATACTTGGTCACGATCAAGGCCGGTATGCCTGTGTCGGCAAAGGCGCCGTCCATATCCAGCCCGGGGGTGATCAGTGTGGCCTTGATCGGGTCGAGCATGTTGAAGCCGGGCGCGATGTTGCCGAACTCGTGCCAGCGGTCGTTGGCTGTCAGTACCCAATCCTCACGCTCGCCGATGCCCTCCTCGGCGAAATCCTGCGGCCCCCACACCTGGAACCACCACGAATCGCCGAATTCAGCGTCAACCTTGCGCATGGCGCGACGGAAATCGAGCGCTTCCTTGATCGACTCCTCGACCAGCGCAGTGCCTCCGGGCGGTTCCATCATCGCCGCAGCAATGTCGCACGAGGCGATGATTGCGTACTGCGGGCTAGTGGACATGTGCATCAGGTAGGCTTCATTGAAGCGATGGAAATCGAGTTTTCGATTCTGGGCATCCTGCACCAGAATTTGCGAAGCCTGGGAGAGACCCGCCAGCAATTTGTGCGTCGACTGGGTGGCGAACACCAGTGCATTTTCTGCAAGCGGGCGGTCTTTTCCGATGGCATGCATGCCACGATAAAAATCGTGGAAGGTTGCGTGCGGCAACCAGGCCTCATCGAAATGCAGCGTGTCGACAGTGTCGCCAAGCAGTTCCTTGATCATGTCGACGTTATACAGAATGCCGTCGTAGGTCGATTGCGTGATGGTCAGGATGCGCGGCCCACCCTTGGCATGCTTGGCGAAAGGATGTGCGGCGATCTTGCGTGCAATGTTCTCGGGGCGGAATTCATCCATCGGTATCGGCCCGATGATGCCGTAGTGGTTACGCGTCGGCGTCAAAAAGATCGGGATCGCGCCGCACATGATGATCGCGTGCAGGATCGACTTATGACAGTTGCGGTCGACCACCACGATGTCGCCCGATGCGACGTTGGCATGCCACACCATCTTGTTCGACGACGAGGTGCCGTTGGTCACGAAAAACAAATGGTCGCAGTTGAAAATCCGCGCCGCGTTACGCTCGGATGCCGCCACCGGACCGGTGTGGTCCAGCAATTGCCCCAGTTCATCTACCGCATTGCACACGTCGGCACGCAACAGGTTCTCGCCAAAAAACTGGTGGAACATCTGGCCGATCGGCGATTTCAGAAACGCCACCCCACCCGAATGCCCAGGGCAATGCCAGGAATACGAGCCGTCGGCGGCGTAGTGGGTCAGTGCGCGAAAGAATGGCGGCACCAGCGAATCGAGATACGTGCGCGCTTCACGCAGGATGTAACGCGCGAGAAACTCCGGCGTGTCTTCCAGCATGTGGATGAAGCCGTTGAGCTCGCGCAGGATATCGTTCGGGATATGCCGCGCAGTGCGGGTTTCGCCATGCAGAAAAATCGGGATTTCGGCATTGCGAAAGCGCACCTCTTCGACAAACCCACGCAGTTTTTGCAGCGCTGCCTGTGCATCCTCGGCGCTCCCCGCAAGCTCCTCATCATCAATCGACAGCACAAAGGCCGAGGCGCGCGCCTGCTGCTGCGCAAACGACGTCAGGTCGCCGTAATTGGTGACGCCAAGCACCTCGATGCCTTCTTTTTCAATGGCATCAGCAAGCGCACGAATACCCAAACCCGAAGCATTCTCGGAGCGAAAATCTTCGTCAATGATGACAACGGGAAAACGAAAGCGCATGGAGTAACCTATGAAAGGCCGTGAGAAAAACGCGGATTGTACGACCTGGACGTTAAATCTTGACCAGCGTCAGATTTTGGGCAGGGTAACGCCGGTCTGGCCTTGATATTTGCCGCCGCGATCCTTGTACGAGGTTTCGCATATCTCGTCAGATTCGAGGAACAGCATTTGCGCCACGCCCTCGTTGGCGTAGATGCGCGCGGGCAGTGGCGTGGTGTTGGAAAACTCCAGCGTCACATGGCCTTCCCATTCAGGTTCAAGCGGTGTCACGTTGACGATAATGCCGCAGCGCGCATAGGTGCTCTTGCCCAGACAAATCGTCAGGACACTGCGCGGAATGCGGAAATATTCCACCGTGCGCGCGAGCGCGAATGAATTCGGCGGAATGATGCAGGAGTCCCCTTTGACCTCGACGAACGAGTTCGGGTCAAACGCCTTGGGGTCAACGATCGTGCTGTTGATGTTGGTGAACAGCTTGAACTCGTCCGCGCAGCGCACGTCGTAGCCATAGCTGGACGTGCCATATGACACGATTGAGCGGCCGCCGACCGCTTTGACTTGACCGGGTTCGAATGGCTCGATCATGCCGTTATCCGTCGCCATGCGACGGATCCAGCGGTCAGACTTGATGCTCATCAGGTATTGGAAATGACGATGTTGGGGAACTTGGCGGAGTGATCGACAGCGGTTTCGCCAATTTTCACCGCCACGCGGCGAGCGATCTGCTTGTAGATTTCGGTTACGCGACCATCCGGGTCGGAAACCACCGACGGCCTGCCGGAATCGGTGTCGGCACGAATCGCGCCGTCGAGCGGCAGTGCGCCGAGAAACTCCACGCTGTAATCCTTGCACATCCGTTCGCCGCCGCCCTCGCCGAAGATGCGCTCTTCATTGCCGCACTTGGAACAGATGTGCAGGCTCATGTTTTCCACCACGCCAATGATCGGAATGCCGACTTTCTCGAACATCTTCAGGCCCTTGCGCGCATCAATCAGCGCGATGTCCTGCGGCGTGGTGACGATCACCGCGCCCGTTACCGGAACACGCTGCGCCAGCGTCAACTGGATGTCACCGGTGCCGGGCGGCAGGTCGACCACCAGATAATCGAGGTCGGTCCAGTTGGTGTTGTTCAGAAGCTGTTCCAGTGCCTGGGTGACCATCGGGCCACGCCATACCATCGGGGTTTCGACGTCGATCAGGAAGCCGATCGACATGGCCTGAATGCCGTGACCGATCAGCGGATCGAGATTTTTACCGTCGACTGATTCAGGTTTGTCGGTAATACCGAGCATGGTCGGCTGTGATGGCCCGTAAATATCGGCATCCAGCATGCCGACGCGCGCGCCTTCAGCAGACAGCGCCAGTGCCAGATTGACAGCAGTGGTTGATTTGCCGACGCCGCCTTTTCCAGATGCCACGGCGATGATGTTTTTCACGCCGGGAATCAGTTTCACGCCGCGCTGCACGCTGTGCGACACGACCTTAAAGCTGACGTTGGCGGTCGCGCTGGTCACGCCGTCGATGGCCTTGATACCGTCTTCGACCTGTTGCTTGATGCTGGCCAACTGGCTCTGCGCCGGGTAGCTCAGCAGAATATCGAGTGAGACAGCGCCACCGTCGATCTTGATGTTGCGGGCCGATTTTGTCGAAACGTAATCTTTGTGGGTGTTGGGATCAATCAAGGCTTGTAGTGCGGTTTGCACCTGAAGTTCGGAAACGGCCATATTTGCTCCAGCGGGTTTATAAGTAATCGCTCATTTTAACGAATTCCACTCTTTTAGGTACGACTCAATTTCACTTGTACATAGAAAATGCGCTGGATTCCATGCCGTTTACAAGGGCATTAACGGCTTTTACTCACTATTTAGATGCATTCACCAATGCGTAAATTCAGTGCGGTTTGACGTAATGCGCGACCAGCACTGCCTCGGGCACACTCAATCGGATTGCCGCAGCCACTTCGCTGATCGCACCCTGCCGGGGGCGCAGCGACACCCACAGCAGATTCAGTTTCAGGTTGAGGTTGGCAAACACCACGTCCTTATGCAAGGCCAGAATCGCCTGTATGCCACGTGACATACGTTCAATCTCGACGGGCGGACGGCTGCGCAAACGCGGAATCAGCATCATGAAGTCGGTGAGCCGCTGCCCCGCGCTGTCATGGGTAGGCACAACCTGCCACAGGGGTATTCCGGGCTGGGTGTCCGGATTGATCGTCAGCGTGGTTGAAGCATAGACAGATATCTTCATCACGCCTCCGTAATCGGGGTTTCAGGGCTCTAGCTGCAAATCCAGCGACACGCCACGACGGTCACTCGGCCGTCGCGTGTGTTGCCGCAAATACCGCACATCCTTGTGCAGATACCGCTCCAGCTCTTCTAGCGCAAGACGGTAAACCTCACGTTTGAAATCAACAACCGCATCAGTCGGAACCCAATACTCGTTCCAGCGCCAGGCATCGAATTCCGGGTGAGTGCTGGCCCGCAACGCAACATCGCAATCACGGCCGGTCAATCGCAACAGAAACCATATCTGCTTCTGCCCGCGATACAGGCCGCGGTTATCGCGCCGGCTCCAATGCGCGGGCACGTCGTAACGCAACCATTCACGCGTACGTCCCAAAATACGGACGTGCTCGGGCAGCAGCCCGACTTCTTCCTGCAATTCCCGGAACATGGCCTGTTCCGGCGTTTCTCCAGCGTTGATGCCGCCCTGGGGAAACTGCCAGGCGTGCTGATTAATGCGCTTGCCCCAGAAAACCTGGTTGTTCGCATTGCACAAGACAATGCCTACGTTCGGGCGGTAACCTTCTCGGTCGATCATGGCCGCCACCATCAGTTAAGTTTGATTACCTGCATTCTTTCACACCCGCCGGAAATTGCAAACCGGATGCGGCATGAAATATGCTGTTAATCATTGTTTTGATTGGACTTAATGCAAAATATGGTTTTATTTATCGTCGCTTGTAGCCAGCGCCTGGGAAGCGGCTGTTACGGATAGTCAAATCCCATCCGCAGCGGGTCTCAATCAATCAGCGGCGCAATCCCCGCTGCCCACTGAAAGTCCCGCGCAAAGCCACGCAAATCCAGGCCATACCGGGTTGACAGCTCAGCCAATCGTGGCCGCAGCGCGTCAAGCCGTTCAATCGCGCCTGGTTCGGCAAAGGCAAACACGATAATGTTGGTCTTGTTCTGCACCGAGAGCCAACCTACCTCGCCGTCGAAGGCCCGCGTCAGGCGCGCGAAATACTCGGCAAAGTCGCCGTCACGCCCCCACAAATTCACCACCAGCACACCTCCCGGCCGCAATACACGACGGCAAGCCGCGTAGAACGTCTGCGTCGCCAGCGCCTCCACCTGGTTACCCGCATCGAAACCGTCGAGCAAAATGATATCGGCGCTGCCGGCATGCTGGCGCACATAGAGCGCGCCGTCGGCCTCAACCACCGTGAGCGTCGCATCGTCTGGCGGCAGCTCGAAATGCGTGCGCGCAGCGGCAATCACCCGGGGGTCGATTTCCACCGCCGTGATGCACGCCTGCGGGCGCTGCTTGCGGATGAACTTGGCAAGCGAGCCGCCGCCGAGACCGATCATCAGCACCTCCTGCGGCATCGGGTTGAACATCAGAAAGCCCATCATTGCGCGGGTGTAGGCCAGTTCCAGGTCCCACGGCCGGGTGATCCGCATCGCGCTCTGGATCGCGCGGCTGCCCAGATGCAACACACGCATGCCACGTTCCTCAACCACTTCCAGCCCGGCATCGTCTGCCCGGCGTTTGCCTATCTTCAAGCGCATTGCTGTTCCATCCCAAAATCGAGCGCGGAAGATTACACGTCCGCGCGGTAAAATGCCGCCTTTCGTATTTTTGCCCTGCTTTCACCATGCGCGCCAGCCAGTTCTTCATTTCCACCACCAAAGAAGCCCCCTCCGACGCCGAACTCATCAGCCACAAACTGATGCTGCGCGCAGGACTCATCAAGCGTCTGGGATCGGGCTTGTATACCTGGATGCCGCTGGGCTTGCGCGTGCTGCGCCGGGTCGAAGCGGTGGTGCGCGAGGAAATGAATCGCGCCGGCGCAATTGAGCTCCTGATGCCTGCGGTACAGCCCGCCGAGCTGTGGCAGGAAACCGGACGCTGGGCGGTGTTTGGTCCGCAGATGCTGAAAATCAAGGACCGCCATCAGCGCGATTTCTGCTTTGGCCCCACCCACGAAGAAGTCATCACCGACGTGGCGCGCCGCGAGATTAAGAGCTATCGGCAATTGCCCGTCAGTTTCTATCAAATCCAGATGAAGTTCCGCGACGAAATCCGCCCGCGCTTCGGCGTCATGCGTGCGCGCGAGTTTCTGATGAAGGACGCGTACTCCTTCCACGCCAGCCACGACAGCCTGGTCGACACCTATCAAACCATGTACGCCGCCTACACCCGCGTGTTCACCCGGCTGGGGCTGACTTTCCGCGCGGTAGCCGCCGACACCGGCGCCATCGGCGGTTCCGGCTCGCATGAATTCCACGTGCTGGCCGATTCCGGCGAAGACCTGATCGCCTATTGCCCGGGTTCCGATTACGCCGCCAACGTCGAACTCGCCGAAGCCGTTGTACCCGCCACGCCACGTGCTGCACCGCAGGAAGAACTGCGCGACGTGGACACGCCGAAGCAGACCACGTGCGAAGACGTCGCCGCCCTGCTCGGCATAGCACTGACCCAAACCGTGAAGCTCATTGCCGGCATGGTTAACAGCGATGCAGGCGAGCAGATGGTCGCCCTGCTGCTGCGCGGCGACCACATGCTGAACGAAGTCAAACTCGGCAAACTGGAAGGATTCGCCGACTTCCGGCTGGCGAACGAAGCGGAAATCCGCGCGACCTTCAATTGCCCACCCGGTTTTCTCGGACCAGTCGGGCTCGACCGCAGCCAGGTTCGCGTGATCGCGGACCGCACGGTCGCCGCAATGAGCGATTTCGTCTGCGGCGCGAACAAGCCGAAATTCCACCTGGCTGGAGTCAATTTCAGGCGCGACCTACCGGAACCGGACTTTGTGGCCGATATACGTAATGTTGCCTCGGGCGACACCAGCCCCGACGGCAAAGGCACGCTGCAACTGTGCCGCGGCATCGAGGTGGGGCATGCGTTCCAGCTCGGCAACAAGTATTCGCAGGCGATGAACGCCACCTATCTGGACGAGGCGGGCAAGTCGCAAGCGATGGAAATGGGCTGCTACGGCATCGGCGTATCGCGCATCGTGGCTTCGGCTATTGAACAGCACCACGACGATAGAGGCATCATCTGGCCGGCAAGCATGGCACCCTTCTTGCTGCTGATTGTGGCAATCGGCTACGGCAAAAGCGAAATGGTTAGAATTTCCGCCGATACCTTATATGCTGAGCTCACCGCTGCCGGATTTGATGTGCTGCTGGATGACCGCGACGATCGCCCTGGCGTGATGTTCGCGGACGCCGAACTGATCGGCATCCCGCACCGCGTCACGGTGGGCGAGCGCGGCTTGAAAGACGGCGTGATCGAGTATCAGCCGCGCCGTGCCCAGCCAGGCGAAAGCGGCGAAGCGCAAAAAATCGCGCTCGCCGATGCGAAGGAATTTTTGACAGGATTGCTAGAACGCTGACATGAAAAAAACAACACACATGGGCCTGCTGCTTGCCTCGCTGCTGCTTGGTCAACCCGCTCACGCGGGCGGCCAGCGCGAAGAGGCGCTGTCGGACAATGTGCGCGCATCGCTGCAGCGAGGTTTGGCCGACACCGCAGTGACCCGAACCGCATTCAGCAATCCTGCCGACGAGGCAGCCTGGCTAAAAGAAATGTCGCGCCGTCTGGCCAAAAGCATACCGGATGAAGCTGCACGGCTTGAATTCCTCACCACCCTGCACTGGGAAGCCTCGCGTGCGGGCGTCGATCCGCAACTGATGCTGGGGCTGATCCAGGTGGAAAGCGGTTTCCATAAATATGCGGTGTCGCCGGTTGGCGCACGCGGCTACACCCAGGTGATGCCATTCTGGGTCAAGGCCATCGGCAACCCCGACCACAACCTGTTCCAGCTGCGCACCAATTTGCGCTACGGAGCGCTCATCCTGCGTCATTACATCGACATCGAACACGGCGACTACTACCGTGCGCTAGGGCGTTTCAACGGTAGTCTGGGGCGTCCGGAATACCCCACCCTCGTGGTTGCCGCATGGAAACGCAACTGGGATTACCCATCTGCCACCCGCTCGGCCAACAATTCCATCGCTTCGCGCAACTAAACAAGCAGGCCAGATCAAAAACCTGTTCCATACCCGGCACGGAATCAGTTGACCCGCCGTGCACTCCCCGCAACACTCCTTGCGCAACCGAACGAATGCCGCCCGCCTGTCGACTTTTCAACTTTCCGCCATCCCCTCGCCGGAATTGCGAGGAATTTCCAGCCCATTTTTTGGCTGGAAATTTAAAACCATTTAACAATCAATAAGCTGAGCTTATCGGCGAGCACTGGCATGGTCCATGCAGGTTAGTGGGTGCAGGAAGAACCCTGTTCACCACATAGGAGACGACCATGGAAATGACTATGCTATTAAGCCGTACCGACAAGGGGCAAGACGAAATTTTCAATCTGGGTCACACCTTGCGGCCCCGGTTTCGTCAAATCCTTTTCAGCGTCGGCGGCGGCATTTCATTCGGCGAGTTGTGCGGTAAATTACCCAACTGCACCGAGCTGGAAACCATGGTGAACGATCTACTGCAAAACGGCTTCATCCAGAGCCTGAGAAACTAAGCAAGGCATCGCCCTCCCACGCCCTCTGATGACAGCACACGGCCGCACCCGCCGCAGAACCACTGGTGTGCGGCCTGCCTCCCAGCGTAGACAGCCGTTGGGCGCGCCCTTCAGGGGCTGGGTGAAAATACAATCAAGGGTTTAGTCTGGCAATCTGCCGCCACCACCGTTCCCGGTCCGCCCGGCACCGCGCTCACCACCCCATCCAGCGGCGCCTTGAGTTCGGCATCCTGCAGATTCTTTTGCGCGATCACGCGACGCGCCCGCGCGACGGCAAGCGTCGCCTGCGCACGCGCATCCAGCAGCGTGGCCGCATCGAGTTCACTGGTCGATGACACCGTGCGCTTATACAACTCCTGCGCCCGCTCCCGCTCGCGCCGGGCTTCGCCTGCATCGGCCTGCGCACGTGCCTGCTCGGCCGTTGCTTCAGCGAGGTGCGCCTGCAGAACCGTACGATCCAGACGCAGCAACAGCGCGCCTTTTTTCACCCGCTGGCCGGGCTTGACCCACACCGTCTCGACCACGCCGGACACGCGGGTGCTGAGTTCCACGGTATCTGCTGCCCACAGCGGGCATGAGCCCGCCACCATCCACCCTGCCAGCACCATGGCGGCCACACGCTGCTTCATTTCCCTGCCCCTTGAACAGGCGGCAGACTGCCGCCAGACATGGCTTCGAGTCGCGCCAGCGCCAATGCCAGCTGATAGTCCACCTGTTTGCGACGCAACGCCGCCATTTGCGTTTCAGCCATACTGGTTCCCAGATTGGTTTTCAGTTCGAGTTCGTATTCTGCGCGCGACCGCTCCAGCGCCCAGTCACGATATTCGATCTGCTTGTCGGCAGCGACACGGCTACTGCCGCGCAACCACTCGATTTCCTGCAGGGTGGCGAGCAAGCTGTCTGCCAGTTCGAGCTTGAGTTTTTCCAGTTCGGCCGAACTGCGTTCTCTTTGCGCCAGCTCGCGCGCAACCTGTGCATCCACCCGCCCCCCCTGGTACAGGGGAATCAGGAACACCAGCCCCGCGCTTATGTTGTCGCGCGTGTTCGATATGCGGCTGTAGTCGGCGCCCACCACTTCGGCATCCAGCACCGGATTGCGCTCCGCCCGCACCGCTGCAATCCGCGCATCGGCCGCGGCGACTTGCGACTGCAAGGCCTGCACGCGTGGGTTTTTTTCCATCACCCAGGGCAGCAGGGATTCGTATTCCGCAACCGGCTGGGCATTGCCCGACAAGACCGGTTCGGCCAGTTCGGTCGGCAGGTTGCCGGGACGAAACATGGCGTGCGCCAGTTTCTGTCGCGTACTGCGCACAGCCTGCAAACTGGCTTCGCGACGCTCGCGACTATTCTGGTAATCGGCTTCCAGCTTCATCACCTCGGGCTGGCTGATCTGACCTACGTTGAACCGATCTTTCGCGTTGTCCCACGACACGTACGCCACCGCCATGAATTCGTTGTCGGCTGCGTACTGCATGTCGGCAAGCAGCACACCGAAATAGCGCGCCATGATGTCGATGCGGCGCAGGCTCTGAACATGGAACAGCGCCGTCTGGCGCGCCGCGACTTCCTGATCGGCCGCGGCTGTGGCCTGGCTGCTGCGGCCGAAATCGAACAAAGGTTTGCGCGCAACGATGCGGCCCAGGTTGTTGGGCCGCCAACCGCCGAATTCGCCCTGCCCGCCCGCAAGCGTGGTGCGAAACACCTCGATCGCCTCGCGCCCACCGTGGTTCGTCGCGAGCAGTTCCCAGGTGCCCGTGCCGACCGCGTCGAGGTGCATGCCCTGCACGTTCATCAGCGCGGCGTCGGGCGGCCCCGGGCAATCGGGGAAGCGCGCCGGCTCCGGCGC
>JAAPAA010000323.1 GCA_012274165.1 Thiobacillaceae bacterium | reverse complement strand
GCTTGTTGAGCTTGGCGGTCAGGGCGAACGGCGGCTGATAGTCGGCGTCGTTGACGCCGGTCAGCGTGTCGGAGCCGATGTCGAAGGCCTCGTCCCACTGCAGGATCATCGGCAGCGTCTTCGCCATGCGCTTGGTGTCGACCATCTTGCCGTCGACCTTGAGCGTACCGGTGCCGGGCTGGCCAAGGCCGCTGAAGCTGTTGAACGCCAGCGTGCCCGCACCAATGCCCTCGTACTTGAAATCGAACTCGACCGTATGGCGGCCCGGCGGCAGCGCGTCGGCGCCTTCCCACTTGATGCGTTCGAGATCGACCAGGTTCCACAGGAACACCGGCTTGCCCTTGAGCAGGTAGAAGCCGTAACCGGCGAAGCGCCCGCCCGAGGTCAGGATCATGCCCTCGGCGCCGCCTTGCGGCACCTCGATGTCAGCCGTAATGGTGTACGAGGTGTCCAGCAGCGACGGCGAATCACCCTGCGGCAACCCCACCATCGGCCGCGTGTAGACGAACTCGCTGCGCCCGGCGGTGATGTTCGGGCGCGGTGCGACCAAACGCGCGCCTACCGATGCGTCCAGGGGGAAAACGTGATATTTCTTCGCCTCGGCGATGAACTTCTGCTTCATCTCCTTCACCTTCTGCGGATTTTTAGCCGCGAGGTTCTCGGTCTGGTTGAAGTCCTTGTTCAGGTTGAACAGCTCCAGCACCTGGTTGTTCAGCGGATGGGTGTTGGCTGCACCGAATGCTTCCCAAGGCGCGCGATTGACCTTGGTGCTGAGGAACCAGCCGTCGTCATACAGCGCCCACTGACCCATCATCTCGAAGTACTGCGTCTTGTGCCGCGTCGGCACTTTCGCGTTCTTCGCATCGAAGGTGTAGGCGAAGCTGGTGCCTTCGATCGGCGCCTGCTTGATGCCGTCGACGACTTCAGGCGCATGGATGCCGGCGGCCTCGAGGATGGTCGGCACGACGTCGACGACGTGGACGAACTGCTCGCGCAGACCGCCCTTGTCCTTGATGCGCGCCGGCCACGACACCGCCATGTTCTGGTTGGTGCCGCCGAGTTGAGAGGCGTTCTGCTTGAACCACGAGAACGGCGTATCGAAGGCCCACGACCAGCCGGCCGACATGTGGTTGTAGGTGCCCTCGGTACCCCACTGGTCGTAGTACTTGGCCAGTTGCACGTTGACGGGAACCTGGACACCGTTGAAGAACGCGACTTCGTTCGGTGTACCCTGCGGCCCACCCTCTGCGCTGGTGCCGTTGTCGCCGTTGATGTAGATGATCAGCGTGTTGTCGAGCTTGCCGATGTCCTCGACCGCCTGGATCACGCGGCCGATCTCGTGATCGCTGTAGGCGACGAAGGCGGCGAAGACATCGACCTGGCGGATGTAGAGTTTCTGCTCATCCGCGTTCAACTTGTCCCAGTCGCTGATCACGTTCGACGGCCATGGCGGAAGCCTGGCGTCCTGCGGAATCACGCCGAGTTTCTTCTGGTTGGCGAAGATCGTTTCACGCAGCTTGTTCCAGCCGCCATCGAACAGGTGCAGCGCGCTGATCTTGTCCACCCATTCCTTGGTCGGGTGATGCGGCGCGTGGGTGGCGCCGGGGGCGTACTTGATGAGGAAGGGCTTGCTCGGATCAATCTGGTTCAGCCGCGTCATCCAGCCGATGGCGTCGTCGGCCATCGCCGTGACGAGATTCCAGCCCGGCTTGCCCTGGAACGGATAGATCTGGGTGGTGTTGCGGAACAGGTTCGGTTCCCACTGGTTGGCATCGCCGCCGACGAAGCCGTAGAAGTATTCGAAGCCCATGCCGGTCGGCCACTGGTCAAACGGCCCGGCCTCGCTGGCTTCGAAGGCCGGCGTGTTGTGGTCCTTGCCGAACCAGGACGTGGCGTAACCGTTGTCGAGCAGCATCCGCCCGATGGTGGCCTTGTCCTTGGCGATGATGCTGTTGTAGCCGGGGAAGCCGGTCGACTGCTCCGAGATCACGCCGAAACCGGCCGAGTAGTGGTTGCGACCGGTGATCAGCGCGGCGCGCGTCGGCGAGCACAGCGCGGTGGAGAACATGCGGTTGTAACGCAGGCCGTTATTGGCGATACGATCCAAGGCTGGCGTCGGGATGACGCCGCCGAAGGTGCTGGGCACCCCGAAGCCGGCGTCGTCGGTGATGATCAAGAGCACGTTGGGCGCGCCCTTGGGCGGCACGATGCGCGGCGCCCACCAGGGCTTCGATTGCAGCGCATCGTTCTTGATCACGCCGCCGAACGCTGGGTCGGGCGCCGGCAACTGCTTGCCGCTGATCGTGGTCGTGGCGCCGGGCGAACCCAGCGTGCCGGTGACTTCGGCAGCCAGGGCAGGCGCAGCGATCAACATGAAGCCCAGCAACGCGCCTGAAATGATTCTTGTCGTCATCAGTTTCTCCCTTGAATCTGAAAATTATTACTGGCCGCTGGTGCGCTTAAGAATAGGGCACGATTCCCTGGACATTCATTTCGGGAACATGAACTGCACCTGCACCCGCAGCTGCCAGTCTGCACCGCCGTTGTCGGGCGTGACGACGTTGTAATACGCGGACAGTTGGGTGTTCACCGGCAGGCGGCCGACGTGGAAAATCTTGCCGACGCCGCCGCCCAGCGGCACGGTCCAGCGATCATCGTTGCTGGCCTTCCAGTTGGCCGTGATGATCGGGGCGAAGGTGAGATAGAAGCCTTCCGAAAAGTTGTAATTGACGAAGGGCTGCAGCAGGAAGTTGTTGTAGGCGGGCGAGTCGCCGCTGCCGACCGACCACACGTTGTTGGCCAGCGCACCATACACCCACGGGTCGCCCTTTTGGATACGCAAAACAACGGCTGTAGGCCCGAGGCCCCAGCGGTCGTTTCCCAATCGGTCGTTGCTGTTGGTCGGCAGTTGCGCGATGGCGCCAGCGCTCCAGATCAGGCCGCTGGGCGATGGCCTGGACGGCGACAAAAAAGCGTTGAACTGGATATCGCCCACGCCGTTGACGGAGTCCTGCCCCGGCGCGAAGCCCGGCTGATTGATGACCGGGATGATGGTGCGGGTGATGAGGTTCCAGTCTTCATCGACATTGAAGGGGATCACCGGCTGGATGTTGAGGATGTTCTGCGTGCCATCCTGCGGTCCGACATTGAAGTTGGTGTTGTTCTGGAATGGCACGCTGATCAGATTGCCCACCGGGTTCTGCGCCAGTTTCGCCAGCTCCTCGGCGCTCATTTCGGCGTGGGCGGGTGCGCACCATGTCGTCATCAGCAGCAAGCCGTACACGCTTTGTTTCTTCATCATTCCTTGTTCCCTTCTTGCCAAGCCGCATGCCGGGAGGCGCATGATCAGCGCGCAAGCCTTATTCTCCTTCGAGACCACCGGCCATACGGTTGGTCAAGTTCAATGTGCCTCGATGCCGCATCCCGCCGCACCTCGCGGCGCAGGCGTGCGACAACGCGATTTACCACTGCCAACTCACGCCGATGAGTGGTCCGCTCGCAGTCAGGCTCTGGATCGGGTCACCCGATTTCATGTTGTAGTCCAGGTAACGCCAGGACGCCACCACGGCACCCCAGTTGTAGCGGTAGCCGATACCCGCATTAACCTGCCAGGTAAGATCCGACTGCCCGGTGCCAATGTCGGCGTAATAGGGAACGAACCATTTCTTCTCTGCACCCAGGTAAGCCACGCCCTTGACGCCGATGATGGCATCCCACAGGCTGGCGTTTACTTCCTTCGAGCCGCTTGCGGCAATCCCGATAGGGCCGCTGCCGTTAAACGACCAGCCCACTGTCTCCTGAACGTCGAGCAAACGTGCCCCGAACACGAGGTCGGTGATGTTTGCTGGTGACTTGGCCAACTCGTAAGTACCGGCTGCAGTCCAGACCCACATTTTCATATCGAGCGACAGATCGGCACTGACGCTGGCAACCGGATGCCCATCGACGGTGAAATCACGCGAAGCCTGTTTATCCGCGCCAAAGTCGGCATAGACCAGATCACTCCAAAGACCCCACTGGCCTTTCTTCGCGCTAAAGGTGCCCATGAACGCCATCTTCAGTGAATCGATGACGTCTTCAGTCGACACATCGAGGCTGGATCCTCCCGTAGTGACCGGGAAGGCAGTCGTCCCGCTAAGCGCCGGAAGCCAAGCGTAGATGGTTGCATCAAATTGCCAGGGATCGCCGACGGTCTCTGCGTGGGCGGCGACAGCTGTCAGTCCGGTCAACGCCAGTGTGAGCAGTGCAGTTACGGTACGTGCGTTGGTGCGAAAGTTCATTGTTGAATCTCCATGAGTGGAAGGTTGCAAAGTTGGCCTATTGCGGCTCGATATTCGAACGGATTCAGGTGCGTCTTATTGCGTCATTTGGTTAAGAATTTTCTGTTTTGATGCTTGGTACTCGCTTTCGCTGATCAGTTTCTGGTCGTACAGCGACTGGAGTTCCTGAAGCAATCCTACCAATTAAGGATAATTTGATGTTTTTTTCCTCAACTGTCCTGCTACTTATTTTCAATGTATGCCACCTAACAAGATTGACAAGCCTTTCCGCCACAGATGAGGTGATCCGCGTCGCCCAGCCGGCTAGTCAGCCCTGTTTTTTTGCGTCACGTTTGCCATACTGGGGTTGGAGTATCTGTGGTCAACGTGGCCGTGGTGCTCTTATTTTTTCCAACGATCCCGGAGGTCAAACATGAAACACACCCTGCCTACAAAATTATTCGGCTGGCTGGCTTTATCCGCACTGGTACTGGGTTCCGCGCAGGCTGTTGCGAACGACAAGGCCGATGCAGAGAAAACGGTGAGCGGCTCTGTCACCGTGCTAAAAAACTTTTCTGCCGACCCCAACATGACCTGGTATCGGGAGCACATCTCCAAGGCCAAGGCGGTTCTCATCATCCCGACGCTGGTCAAGGCTGGTTTTATTTTCGGTGGATCCGGTGGCAATGGAGTGGTTCTGGCGCGCGACGAGAAAACCAACGTCTGGAAAGGCCCGTCCTTCGCCAGCGCGGGCTCAGTCAGCTGGGGGCTTCAGGCGGGCGGTTCGGCCGCTGAGGTAGTGATGATGGCCATGACCGAGAAAGGCAAGGACGCATTGCTCAGCAACAAATTCCAGGCTGGTGCGGACGCGAGCGTGTCAGCGGGTCCGGTGGGCACAGGCGCACAGGCAGCCACCACCGACATTGTTCAGTTCGCGCGCAGCAAGGGTCTGTTCGGCGGTTTGAGTCTTGAAGGCTCGGTCATCGCAGTGCGCGACAGCCTCAACAAGGCTTATTACGGCAAGCCCGTTACGCCGGCGGACATCCTGATCCGTGGCGATGTGACGAACCCTCAAGCCGGTCCGCTGATCAAGGCGCTGACGGCCGAATCGGGCAAATAACAGGGACCATCTGATTCATCCCCCCTCGCCACGCAGGGAGGGGGGAATCCGGTTCTCTGTGACACGTCATCCATCGCGTCAGCAGTTCGCCGCTGGCGGCGGCCAGTACAAAATGATGCGGGGGTCATTCCCGTATTTCCGGGACGGCGGTAAACCTTCCGCCTTGCGTTTCACGCAATAAGAACGATCAGACCACGGCCTTAGCGCCCCATGTTGCGGTTATATGCGCCGATCATGCGGTTGATGAGGTCAGGATCTTTGGCGGTTGCGCCACTGGTGTTGAATTCCACGCGCACGCTGCCATCTGCCTGGGTGCGGACGTTCGCCATCACGTTGATGCCGTCACGCGTTCCGCTCACCACGCCCGCAGCGCGATCCTCGCGCGTAATGGGCACGCCCTGGTCGGCGAAGGCAGCTTTTGCCGCGCTCCAGGAACGGTCGAAGCTGCTGGCCGGCGTGGACGAATAGACGCCGGGTGCGGCCTGGTAATAGGTGCAGCCGCCTAGCAGCGTTGCCACCAATGTGAGGGATGCAACACGCAGATTCACGGCGTCACCTTTTTCCAGCTGCTGTCCGGATTGAATCGGATCATGGATCGCGCGGTGGCATCGCTTTTCGGTCCCAGATTCTTTTGGTACACCACGCCGTTATGGCTGACGATAAAACTCATGATGCCGCTGTCACCGTATTTTGCCGGCCACGCCACCAGTGCGAATCCGCCGACCAGGCGGCCAGCGATGAGGTAGTCGTATGCGCCACCGGGCGCCTTGCTGCCTTGCGCGGTGAGGATGCGGTAATGATAGCCATGGTAGCCCTTGTTACTTGGCCCAGCCTCGCCGAACAGCGGACCCAACGGGCTCGGTGCCTCGCCCTCAAGCGCGGCCCAGTAGAGCCCGTCCTGTTTGCCAGGGGTGCTGATGAGCTGTTTCGCGTATTCGAGCGTGCCATCGCCGTTGCGGTCCTCGCGCGCGTATTCCTTTTGCGCGTCGTAATAGGCAAGTGCCGCCTGCATGGTC
>JAAPAA010000322.1 GCA_012274165.1 Thiobacillaceae bacterium | reverse complement strand
GAGAGCCGCCACAGCCTCGCGGGCATGCGTCAGAGCTTCTTGAACTGGCGAAAGCGCGCGGCCCTTTCGGGCGACTGCTTCGTGCACGGATCGCAGGCAGTAATTGATCACGCTGGTGGGCGCGCCAAGTGTTTCGTGCTCGTATCGCGAGAGGCACGACCGATCACACCTCACAAGCTTTGCGAATTCGGCCTGAGACCTGGCGCCGCGGGCAGTCCGAATGAGTTCGCCTTGGGAGTTCGGATATTGCGACATTGTGCTATTACAACACTATATGTGTTATTATAGCACATCGATTTGAACCGCAATATCTCGGAAGGACTCGCGATGGACCGGCTGCTTACGATCGGCTATGCGAAGACTGGCCTGGGGGAATTCATCGCCACTCTCAAATCCAATGGCGTCACGACGCTGCTGGATGTCCGCGAAATTCCCATTTCCCGGTGCAAGGGCTTCTCAAAAAGCGCGCTCGCTGAAGCCGTGCGGGCGGCCGGCATCGAGTACCGGCATGAGCGAAAACTTGGCTCGCCCAAGCCCATAAGGGCGCGCCTATATGCAGACGGCGATTACTCCCGCTTCTTCGCGTCGTTCGGGACCTATCTGAAGTCACAGCAGCCGCTCCTGAAGCAAGTAGCCAAGGAGTTAACTGGCGGCGTGGCCCTCATGTGCTTTGAGCGGGATGCGGCCACTTGCCACCGAAGCGTTGTAGCCCGACACTTGGAACACCTGACAGGCTTAACTACAAAGCATATCGAGGTGATAGGTGGGGGTGACTCAAAAAGAACGCGCGCTCATTCTGGTCAAAGCCTTTCCGCAGCCTAGCCAGACTTACGAGGAAACCGTTTGCTGCGCTGGAATCACGCCGCAGGGGGGCTTCGTTCGCCTATTTCCCATTCGCTACCGGCACCTGCCGAGAGAGAAGCATTTCGACCGCTGGGACGTGATCGAGTACCTGGCGGATCGCCCTCGCAATGATCCCCGACCGGAAAGCCGGCACGTCAACGAGGACACGATCCAAATCGTGCAGCGCAGGTCCCAAATGCCCGCCGAGCAACGGGTTCGACTTTGGGCGCCGCACGTTTCTCGGTCAATGCTCGATCTGAAGCAAGACACTCTCAGCACCGAGCGCAGCCTCGGAATCATCCGACCTGACGACGGCAGCATCAAGTTTCGAGCAAAGCGACTTCCCGCAGAGGAAGGTCGCGCCCAGCGAGCTGCTTTCAAGCAGGTTTCGCTGATAAGCGGCGATCAATTGCCCGAGCTAGCGGTGGAGTACGAGTTCTCGTATCGATTCACTTGCGCTGGGAACAAACACGACATGTTGATCCACGATTGGGAGGTCCAGGCTACGTACTTCAATTGGACGAGGTTGTACGGGTCCGAGGCGCTGGAGAGGCTCCGTCAGAAGTACGAGCAAGAATTGCCGCAGCAGAACCTGCATTTCGTTATGGGGACCATGCATGGTCACCGACGAACTTTCATCATCATCGGCCTCCTGCGATCGACCGTCGCCCCAACCGACGCACTTCGACAATCAGGCCTTGCTTTGAATTAGCCGTCGCTATCGGCGCGAACAGATTGACAGCACTAGCCAGAATGGGAGTCCGAAAACTCGGGTCTGCCCAAAACCATTTCAAGCTATTTTATGGACACGCATCTGATGCCCGTACGTTATCGGTCGATTTCGGACGGAAGACCTTGGCCACGAAATACGACGGCGCGCAGCTGCTCCCAGGCGCCAGGGATTTAGATTTCTCGATCGCATGCCGCATTCCGCATGCCGCAAACAGCAAGCCGAATTGAGCCTCATGGAAGTTCGCGCTGGATGTTCGCATCTCGTCATCAAGATGCCGTCCCTCTATTCCTCTTCGAACCCCTGGCTCGTGAATTTCAGAGTTCGGCTGTTCTCGGTGACCGTGCGCACCACATTGTCAGGGGCCCCGCTGGGGATCATCGCGTCGATCTCGATCGTGACTTTCACCTCGGCGCCGACCAGGCCTGCAAGATGGGCGATCACCTCGTCGGCGATGCGGCTTGCGTCGCGACCGACACGCGCGCTATTGAGCGTGGCCGTGCCGTGGAAGCGCTTCGGCTTGGCAGCAACTTGCTGCACCGGCACCCGCCCATCAAACTCCTGGCCAGGCCCGGCCGCTCGTGCATCGCCCGTTGCCGCGCCTTGTTCCCCGGTTTCTCCAGGACCCGTTGCCGCCGTTTTGCGGTCGGCATCCAACTGCGCCCGGGCCACACCGGGCTTTACGAGCAGACCCGATGACTGCGCGTCGGCAATCGACACCATCTCCCCGGTGCGCAGCCCGCGGAAGCGCGCAGCAATGTCATCGTAGCTGTCGGCAAACGCGAAGCTGTCCTGTTCCCAGGTCATTAGCGAAAGACCATTGCGAACCGAATTGACCAGGACCGATGAGTCAGCGAGCCGAGGAAGATACAGGTAGCGGCCGAAGTCCTCTGCCAGCTGCTTGACGGAAACGCTGTCGCCGCGCCACAGCGGCACGCGGTCCAGTTCCATACGCAACCGTGTGGCCGCAAAGCCGGTCAGCAGCAGCTCGTCGCTGCGCAGCTTCTTGCTCGCTCGCACAGCCAACGCATCCTGCCCTGTGAGCCTCGTCGCCTGCCACTCGATCGCAGATTGCGGCGTCGCCTGCGTGGGCACCAATAGCCACATGTATGTCTCAGGCAAGCGCGCGGTCACGGCACCGTCCGCCGCTTTCAGTTGGGCTTCAGCTTGCTTGACCTGCTGCGGGTCGAGGTTCAGAGACAGCTTTTCCTCAATAATCGACGTCCACGCGAGGTACTTGCGCGCAGCCTCGTCGAGATCCTGCAAGCGAGTTTTGTCGGCCGCCAGGAAGACCAGGGAGTTTCGATACAGGCGTGGTGTATTGCCGCGGGACTCCAGAAATTCCTTGGCTGCCACTTCGGCAGCGCTGCCAGACTCCTTGCCGTATGGCTGGTCGACTGACAGGACCACAAGCCGGGCGTCCAGATCGTCCGAAACGTCCTGGCTCGACTGCGGCATCGGGTGGATTCGCCTGAAGTCACCCGTCTTGCGCAGGTCCTCTCGCAGACGCCGGTCCAGTTCGTGAACCACTTTGTCCGGCTCGCGCTTCAACTGTTCGGCTCGGTCCTCGGCCAGTTTGGTGACGGTGGGTTGCGTCGAATACCAATAGCGTGGGCCATCCTGATAAAGATATGTGGCGGCCCCGGCAAGGCGGCGCAGCGCATCGCCGAACACGGCCGGCGTTTCCCCCGGCATGACCGAGCCGAGCTTCACCCTTCGGTCCTCGAGCCCACGATGGGCGGCTTGGGTTAGTGGCGCCGAACCCAAGTAGATCGCTCGCGCGACGCGCCGGCAGGCGGAAAACTTGCCCAGACTAGGCAGCTCGCTATCGAGCCGCAGCGGCAATGAACTCGGCCCGTCGACGTCCTTCTCGATCACAGGCACCCAGTTGTCCGAGAGGTAGCGGGTCAATTCCGATTGCACTCGGGGATCATCCATCGCAATGTTGGCTGGAAGGATCAACGGGCTGCGGTCGCCCTTTTCCCAGAGGCTGTGGATCACAGCCGCCATCAGGCGCAGCACGCCGCGGGTGCGCTGGAACTTCACCAGCGTCGACCAATCTGTGTAAAGGCGGTCGAATATCTCGGGATGGATCGGGTAAGCCGCCTTTAACCGCTTTTCGTAGTCGCTGTCCGCACACTCCGGGGGAAACTCTGTCTTCTGCGTTCGATAGAAGTCAGCAAACGCCCTTGCCACCACATCACGGTCTTTGAACTGCACTGGGTCCGACAAAGGTTCGAAAAGTCGCCTCCGCACGATCTCGAAACCCTCTTCGGCACTCGCAGGTCGCCACGGCGATTCCACTCGCCCCACCACGTTGCGAAGTCGGTTCAGTGCTTCGCGCCCGCGTGTGCCACCTACCTCCGCGTCGTCGGCCTGGGTATGCGGTGACCCGGTCGTGTCCGAAGCCGGAAGGCTGATGACTAGGAGGCAGTTGTTTGCCAGCTTCGCCGATTCCGTCAGAACCTGGGCGAAGCTGAATTGCGTTTCGAAGCCGCCCGCGGGCAAGTCGCTCTGATCGTGGAGTTGCCGCGCATAGGCGACCCATTCATCGATCAGGATCAGGCAAGGACCGTATTCGACGAACAGCTCCCGCAGCGCGTCGCCCGGGCTGGTGGCCTTCTCGTCGTCGGCTTTGATGCGTGCATAGGCCTTCTTGCCGCCGAGTTGCCACGCCAGTTCACCCCACAGCGTGCGCACTACGGTGCCATCCGGCTTGGTCGAAGGGTTGCCCGGTGAAATCTTGTTGCCGACCAGCACGACGCGACGCGCGCTGGTCAATTTGGCCGCCTCCGCTTCCTTCATAACCACGTCGATTCCAACGAGTTCTGTCGGGGCAACGCCGGAAAACAAGTGGTACAGGGCCAGCATCGAGTGCGTCTTTCCGCCGCCGAAGTTGGTCTGCAGTTGCACGACGGGGTCGCCACCCTTGCCAGCCAATCGGCGCACGGCGCCCACGAGCATGCTCTTTAGACTCTCGGTGAGATAGGTGCGCCGGAAGAACTCAACCGGGTTCTTGTACTCGTCAGTGCCTTGCCCGAGGTGCACCTGCCACAGATCGGCCGCAAACTCGGCCTGCTGATAACGGCCGCTGGCGACGTCCTTGTGCGGTGTCACTACGTCGCGCCACGGCTTGAGGTTGCTAACCGCGGCGCTCTCGATGGTCGTCCCAGCGGTCTTGCGCTTTTCGCTGCGGGCCTGTTCGTCGTAGCGAACACGCAGCAGCTCCATCTTCATCTTTTCGAGATCTTCGGCCTGGGCGGCCGACACCGCCAACAGCAGGCGGTGCACCGAGTCGAGCGCACGGTAGGCGTCGTCACCCGTGAAT
>JAAPAA010000321.1 GCA_012274165.1 Thiobacillaceae bacterium | reverse complement strand
CTGGTGTCCACCATCATCACCCTGGCGCATGCGCTGAACCTCAAGGTGGTGGCGGAAGGGGTCGAAACCGGGGAGCAATCGCGCCTGCTGCGCCTGCGGAACTGCGACGAAATACAGGGCTTCTTATTCAGCGAGGCGGTGCCGGGCGAGATTTTCGAAACAAGGTTCCTGGCTCCGCCGCCCACTGTGGTACATCGAGATTTGTGACAGTGCAGACATAACGCGATCGCAGCCGAACTGAATGCGGGCATCTACTTTGCGCGCCCCTGCCATTCCTGGGAGGGGGCTGAACGAAAACAGCAACGGTTTGCTGCGGCAGTATTTCCCCAAGGGCATTGAGTTGATTGACGTGACCGATGAGCATCTGCAACAGGCGGTCGATCGACTCAATCACCGCCCACACAAAGTGCGGAGATTTAGAACCCTCGCACGAGGCATTCTTGGGAACGGAAATGCGCTACACCAACACTCGAACAAGTTGCACTTCGAACTTGAATCCACGCTCGAAAATCTCTGGCAGGGGCCGGCGCGACACAACTTGCGGCGATCCCTTTGCAGGACGTTCTAATTCATACCATGTTGGTGTCCTTGCTGTCACCGACTGATGCCTGGATGACTTCCCGTGCTATCGCCGTCTCCTGCTCGGTCCGGGTCTCCGCCACCAGCACGGCCTGGCCGCTGGCGATGGCATCGCCGATCAGATCCGACAACCAGCCTTCCTTGTTTCCGGGACCTGCCGTGGCGCCTGCCGCAGCGCCGACCAAGGCGCCGAGGCTGGCGCCCCAGCCCAGCATCGCAAGCGGCGCGACCAATGGGCTGGCGAGTAACAGCGTCACGCTCGCCGCCACCAGCCCCACCTCCGCAAGCGCGCCGAGACCGGTGCCCACGGCGGTACCGATCGCACTATCGACCAGTACGTCCTTCAACACCGCATTGCTGCCCTCTTTCGGCGCGGTGTCAGACGCAGTCGGGTCAGTTGCGAAAATTCGCAGCCGTTCGCGCGGCAGCCCCCGCTCGACTAGACTGGAAAGCGCGCTTTCGGCTGCTTCGCGGTGGGCAAAAAAGCCCGATACGTGGTGGCGATATTCGTCCATGATCTTTCTCCTGCAAGTAATCCGTGCGAAACGGATAGTGTTTCAAGCCTATCCTGCGGTCTCCAAAGCATCTGTGCGTTCCCGCACAGTGCAGGAGGTGTGAACTACTTTGGGCGCGGACGCGACAGCTTCGGCTGCACGGCCTGGAGCCGGCCGGCGCGCAATTCGGCTACGGCCTTCGCCACCGCGCGCGCCACGTTGCGCGCTTCTTCCTGCACCGATTCGTCGCGGTCGAGACTTTCGTGGCTGGTCGCATACGGTTCGTAATAGCCGATGTAGCGGTCGAGTCGCGCCTGTACACCGGCGTCGATGAAACCCATCCAGTCGAGCCAGTCCGACAGGGCGCGGCGCGAGCCTTCGATTCCGGCCACGTCACCGTGGACGATCAGCCCGTAAGCGCGCCCTGCCAGATGCTGGGGGTAGTCCCAGCCGGCCATCTCGAGTGCTTTTGCCTTGCCGGGATTCTTGCCCGAGGTCGCGGTGGGATCGGGATTGCCGCCATCGGCGCACACCAGGCGGTCGATCATCAGCTTCAACGGGCTGGGACTCTGGTACCAATACACCGGTGAGACGATGATCACCGCATGGGCTGCGGTCCAGCGCGCGTAGATCTCGGCCATCCAGTCGTTGGTCTGGCCGAGCGCGTGGTTGGGGTAGCAACTGCACGGCCAGTTGCACAGGGGCATCGCAGTGGATACGCAGCCCTTGCAGGGATGGATTTTGCGGCCGTATTCGGAGATGAGCAGGCTGAGGTCGAGCACGTCGGGCTGGATATCGGCCTGCTCCAGTATTTCGCGCGCGATTTCCAGCAGCCGGAAGGTCTTCGACATCTCGCCCGGGCAGGCGCCATCGTTGCGCGCCGAGCCGCAGACCAGCAACACCCGGGACGGGCTCGCCGGGTCGGCCCAGCGCAGTTGCGCCGCGTCGATGCGCTGTTTCGTCTCGACCCACTCGCTTGATAAGTCGTAGTCCGGATCGGCATAGCCCGGCCCCGCCTTTTGCGTGAAGGGAGACTTGCGGTACTCGGTGTGGGCCTGCCAGGCGATTTCTTCGAGGCGGGCAAGGGATGCTTCTTCGGCACGGAATGCCGGATCGGCGAAGGAGGCCCGAAACCGGGCGCTGAACTCGGCACGTGTAAGCGGGGCTGGTGCCTGGCCCTTGCGGATCTCAATCATGATGTCCTCCGATGGCCTGTAGACGAAGTGACATTATTGAACTGGCGTGTGGTCGTCTGTGCGGTGTCGAACAAAATAGACACCACCCCGTTGCATCATGCATGGGTTACCTTGGCAGGCGCTTGCGGTAATGCCAAAAGCGGCTCATCAGCGGCTTGACGCTGGTGCCGTGGACGAGGATGGACAGCGAGACCGCAATGAGCGTCAACTGGATCAGCTCCATGGCCAGATCTTCGGGGAGGCCGCGCTGGATGGCGTACATCAGGTAGTACAGCGAACCGATGCCGCGCACCCCGAACCAGCCGACCATGCCGCGCATCGGCCACGAGGTGCGGGTAAGCAGCATGCTGGCAAGGACGCTGACCGGGCGCGCCACTATGAACAAAAACAGCGCCATCCCCACTGCCCGCCAGCTCCAGGAATCGAGAAACAGCGTGCCGCCGATCAGCAGGACGAGCATCAATTCCGAGAGCCGCTCCAGATGTTCCTTGAACACCAGCGAGCCGCCGCTGACAGTCGGCGGCGGCTCGTCCGGGCAAGCTTCAGGGCATGCATTAGCAGCTTCCGCTTCGATGCGCTCGGGTTGCGCTTGACTCGGGGACGCCTGAGCGGCGCCGGCGAGTTTGAGTTCGGTCTGGCGCAGCGCGACGGCCGCGAAAAACACCGCAAGAAATCCCCACCCACCCACCAGCAGACTCAGGCCATACACCACACCGATCAGGCCGAGTCCAAGGAAGTCGTCCATCAGCGTGTGCTCGTTGGGCACGCTGCGCAGTTTCCATCCCAGATGGCCCAGTGCGGCACCGGACACAACCCCGATGGCAATTCCCGCCAGCGTGGCCCACAACACGTCGACCAGCGCCCAGTGCAGGCCGGAGTCACCAAGCTCGTGCAGTCCGAGTAATCCCATCCCCAGCATCACAAACGGAAACGCGCTGCCGTCATTCATGCCCGCTTCGCAGGTCAGGTTGAAGCGGAGCTGGTCGCGGTCGCCGGGATGACGGATCTGGACATCGGTCGCCAGTACCGGGTCGGTGGGCGCCAGGATCGCGCCCAGCAGGACGCCCGCACCCAGCGGCAGGCCAAGAACATACCAGGCAAAGGCGGCGACCAGCCCGACGCTGACCGCCATCGATACGGTTGCCAGCAGAATCGGGGTGCGCCAGCGGGCGAAGCTGACCGGCACCGGCATTTTGATGCCGGCGGAAAACAGCGAAATCAGCACAGCCACTTCGGTGAGCACTTCCAGCAGCGCCGATTCCTTGAGCGGATTGAAGTGAAATACGTTGAGCATCGTCGGCCCGACCAGCAGTCCCACCGCCAGATAGATGATGGCGGGGGTGACCGGCAGGCGCTTGAGCACCGAAGCCGTCAAGCCCCTGGCGAGCAGCAGGCCGCCAACCAGCAAAAACCATAGCGCGTTAGTCATGATTCGTTCGGTTCATCACATTTCCAGTTTGGCGTAGCTGTGTTGACAGTGATTCAGGGTAGTTGATTCGTCAGGAGGGTGCGATTCGACTATCCATCGCACACCCTGAATGCAGCCCGGAATTCCATTGTTGTGGTGATCAGGGCCCGGTTTGCTCAGGCTAATCAACTTCGACACTTCAAGGTGTGCGCCACCGTACAGACCGGCTTGCTTTGCCCGTCTAAGGTGCAATGGTGGCAAGCGTATTCATTGAAGACCTGCCAGCAGCGGAACAATCCCACGTCGATTGATCCTGCGCTTCTTGTCAAAAAATGTGAATTACCTATAACACCGAGTCACCAGCGCATGCCGACAACCAGCAGATCGTCGTGACTCATTCAGGAGATCGATCATGAGCAAGGCAAAGACAGCGGGACCTTCAGGAAAAAGCAAACAGAAACAAGGCTCGGCCACGGGCACACATCAGGCTGCCGGCGGCGAGTTGCACCAGGTTTCGGGTGG
>JAAPAA010000036.1 GCA_012274165.1 Thiobacillaceae bacterium | reverse complement strand
TACGCAAACTTCCTTTTGGAACAGTGTTTTGCCATCCCACAGTCGCCATTCGGCGGGAGTTTCTATTGAGCATGCGTGGTTACCTGGGAGGCTTTGTGTCTGAGGACACGGACTTATGGCTGAGGGGGGTGCGCCAAGGGGCGTCGTTCAGAAATATCCCTGCCTGTCTGCTTCGCTACCGGGTTCACGCGGCGCAGTCGAGTGGTTCTCGGCGAGGCTACGCAGAGGTGGCAGGGTACTGGCTACGGGAGATGCTGTCCGCGCCGAGCTGGTATGTCACAAGAGGGCTTTTCGTTGCAGTGACCAAGTGCATGTTTGTGCCACTGCTTGCGTTGGCACGGACAAGAAGGTCTGGCATGGGGGCTGCGCCCGCTTCTGCCAAAGGGTCGGAGCAGAGATGATGGCAGGCAGCGCAATTGGGGATGTCCGCCTATGGCTTATGCGGAGAATGCGATGAGCCGATCCGTGCCGAAAATGTGCGTGCTGGCCGCAACCCCGCTATCCGTGCATTTTTTTCTGAAGCCGCATCTGATTGCGCTGTCGCATCATTTCGAAGTGACCTTAGCCTGCAATCCGAAGAACGATGCCTATCTGCCACCATTGGATTTGCCGGTGCGTCAGGTGGCGGTGGGGATAGCGCGCAAAATTTCACCACTGCGCGACTTGATTACTCTGTTCGAGTTGTACAGGCTGTTCCGCCGTGAGCATTTTGATCTTGTTGTATCGGTTGCGCCCAAGGCGGGACTGCTTGGTATGTTGGCGGCGGTTTTAGCAGGTGTGTCCTGCCGGGTACATGTTTTCCAGGGGGAGGTATGGGCCTCGAAGCGTGGCCCGATGCGGACCCTGCTCAAGACGATGGATCGTATCATCGCGCAAGTGGCTCACCATGTGCTGGCAATGGGGCTTGGCGAACGGCGCTTCCTGGAGGAGCAAGGGATAACTAGTCCTGGGCAAGTGCGGGTATTGGGCTCCGGCTCGATTTCCGGGGTGGATATGGAGCGTTTCCGGCCCGACCCTGAAGTGCGTAGCAGCCTGCGGAAGGCCCATGGCATTCCCGATGATGCGGTGGTGTGCTTGTTCCTCGGCCGGTTTACGGCTGACAAGGGTGTGTTCGACTTGGTGCGTGCTTTTGCCTTGTGCGACGAGGAAAACCCCAGGCTATGGTTGATTTTGGCTGGACCCGACGAAGAAGGTGTAAGCCTGCAGCTTCGTTCTACCCTGAAAGGCGAAATGTCCCGGCGTATGCTCGTCAGGGGATTTACTCACACGCCGGAGCATTACCTTGCAGCCGCCGACTTTCTTTGTCTGCCCAGCTACAGGGAGGGGTTCAGCATGGTGGTCATCGAGGCAGCCGCGGCAGGCATTCCCACCATTGGTTCGCGGATATACGGGGTTAGCGACGCGATCATTGAAAACGAAACAGGTCTATTCGTATCGCCGGGCGATGTGCCGCAACTTGCCTCGGCGCTCTCGCATCTTGCCAAAGATGGGTCATTGCGTGCCCGTTTGGCGTTGAATGGGCGTATGAGAGTGGAAAAAGAATTCAGTCAAGAGAAAGTCGTTGCAGGCTATGTTGAGTACTTTCAGGGTTTATTGAAGAAGCAAATTAGCTGAGGTGACCGGAAGACGAAATTTTTTCATAAATGAGGGTGCTGGTATCCGGTGCTGCCTGCTCTGTAGGCCGGTCTTGTGCGACCAACTGGCCGTAGTGGGGCATTTATTGTTCCTGCTGTGCGACGTGAATCGGGCTTGAAGGATGAACTCGTAATAGGTGAAATCGGTCTGTCGACAGATTGGAAGACGGCACTTGACGGTTGCGATGTGGTGGTACATCTGGCCGGGCGGGCACATATTTTGAAAGGGACCGCCGTTGACCCGCTCGCGGTTTTTCGTATGGTCAATACGGTTAGCACTTTGAATTTGGCGCGTCAGTCCGCTGCCATGGGGGTGCGATGCTTTGTGTTTATCAGTTCGATAGGGGTGAATGGTGCATTCACCCGCGTGGGTGAATTTTTTACAGAGCAGAGCAGAGTCCGCCTGCGCCGCACAACTCCTATGCGATTTCAAAATGGGAGGCCGAACAAGGGCTGTTGGGAATTGAGCGTGAAACAGGAATGGAGGTTGTTATTTTGCGGCCGCAGCTGATTTATGGGCCGGGGGTTAAAGCGAATTCTCTGCATTTGCTGAAGATGGTCGAAAGCGGATGGCCGTTGCCTCTGGGGGGGATTCAAAACCGCCGCAGCTTTTTGTTTCTGGACAATTTTCTCGATGCAATTCGAGTTTGTATTGAACACTCAGTCGCCGCGGGGCAGACCTTTTTGGTGGACGATGGCGAGCCGGTTTCGACGCCGGAGCTGATCCGCGCGATTGCGGGCGCGCTTGGACGGCCAGCATGTTTGTTGACGGTGCCAGCAGGCATGTTGGTGTTGGCAGGTGCGCTGCTGGACAAGCGTGCGGCGGTGGCACAATTGAATGGTTCATTGTTGGTCGACAGTTCAGCTATTCGGTCGCGTCTGGAGTGGACGCCACCATATTCAATGGCAGCAGGACTGGCGACAACGGTGGCGACTCTAAAATGAACGGGTTCGCTGTGCTTTCTGCCTTTGCGGTCAGCTGGCTGACGCTGGCCTGGCTGCTGCAACGCGGTGGCCGTTTGCCGATGGATCACCCCAATGCACGTTCGCTGCACGATACGCCAACGCCGCGCATTGGTGGGCTGGGCATCATGGCGGGTGTGGCCGTTGCCGGTATGTGGCTGTTAGACACGACCATGTTGCCGGTGATGTTGGCGGCGTTTGCGTTGGCCGCGTTGTCGGTGCTGGACGATGTACGTGGCTTGCCTGTGGCGCTGCGCTTTCTGGTGCATTTTATTGCGACAGTCGCAATCCTTCTGGCGCTTGGCCTCAGCGGATGGAGCTTGCTGGTGGGCGTGCTGGTAGTGGTGTGGATGACCAATCTGTATAACTTCATGGACGGCGCAGACGGGCTGGCGGGCGGAATGGCGACGATCGGCTTTGGTGCGCTAGCGCTGGCCGCGTGGATCGGCGGTGCTCAGGGTTTAGCCGTATTGTGTGCGGCCATCGCTGCGGCGGCGCTAGCGTTTTTGCGCTTCAATTTGCCACCCGCTCGGATATTCATGGGCGATGCCGGATCGATTCCGCTGGGGTTTCTGGCTGCCACACTCGGCATTCTGGGCGCACAGCAGGATGTGTGGCCGTGGCTGTTTCCGATGCTGGTGTTTTCGCCCTTCATTGTTGATGCCAGTGTGACGCTCGCCAAGCGTGGTCTGCGAGGTGAAAAAATCTGGCAGGCGCATCGTTCGCATTATTATCAGCGCGCGGTGTTGCTGGGCGCGTCGCACCGCCAGCTTGCCTGGGCGGCGTATGGATTGATGCTGGCAAGCGCCGCGCTTGCGTTCACGCTGCTGCTTCTGCCGCAATTAACGGGTTGGTTGCTTGCATTGTGGGCCGCAAGCTATGTACTGATTTTTCTGATGATCGACCGGCGCTGGCACCGTGCTCTCCATGAACATTAATCCTCGTACGGTCACCATCATCCTGCACGATATCCTGGTGGCGATTCTTGCCTGGCTGGGCGCGTACTGGCTGCGTTTCAACCTGTCGATGCCCCCCGAGTATCTGTCTGCAGCGTTGTCCACGCTGGTTTGGGTGGTGCCCTTGCAGGCTATCGTGTTCTGGCGCTTTGGCCTGTATCGCGGAATCTGGCGCTTTGCCAGCCTGCCCGATCTCAAACGCATCGTGCTGGCGGTGGGGCTGGCTGCGGTGATGATTCCGGTGGTGCTGATCCTGTTCCGTGTCAGCGCCGTGGCGCCGCGTTCGGTGCTGATACTCGATCCGCTGCTGCTGTTGATTGTGATGGGCGGCAGCCGCCTGGCGTATCGCGCCTGGAAGGAACATCGGCTGGCCAGCGTGCTGCATCCTTCAAGCCGCCCGGTGCTGGTGGCGGGCGCGGGCTCGGCGGCAGACTTTCTGCTGCGCGAGCTGGCGCGCAGTCCGGCCGGGTTTCATGTGGTGGGGCTGCTCGACGACAGCCGCGATAAGCAGCGACGGCTGGTGCAGGGTATTCCGGTATTGGGAACGCTGGATCAGGTGGTGGCGCAAGCGCGCAAGATGGATGTGGAAGATATCGTGCTGGCACTGCCATCGGCCGCACACGAGGTGAGGAAGCGCATCACCCAGATTTGCGCCGAGGCCGGGTTGAATGTGCTGACGGTGCCGTCGCTGGAAGATCTGGTGGCAGGGCGGGTGTCGGTGTCGACGCTGCGTCGGATCGAACTCGACGATTTGCTGGGGCGCGATGCCGTGGCGCTCGACGACAGCGGTCTGCACCAGTTGCTGACGGCGCAGGTGGTGATGGTGACGGGTGCGGGCGGTTCGATCGGTTCGGAATTGTGCCGGCAAATTGCGCAGTTTTCGCCCGCCAAACTGGTGCTGTTCGAGCAGTCTGAGCTGGCCCTGTATTCGATGGAACAGGAACTGCCCCAGCGCTTTCCCAACATGCAGATCGTGCCGGTGATCGGCGATGTCAAGAATGCGGTGTGGGTCAATCGGGTGATGGCCACGCATCGCCCCAGCGTGGTGTTCCACGCCGCGGCCTACAAGCATGTACCGCTGATGGAGAATGACAACGCCTGGGAAGCGGTGCGCAACAACGTGTTGGGCACGCAGGTGGTTGCCGCCGCCGCGCAGGAAAATGGAGTGGACAAGTTCGTGATGATTTCCACCGACAAGGCAGTCAATCCGACCAATGTCATGGGGG
>JAAPAA010000320.1 GCA_012274165.1 Thiobacillaceae bacterium | reverse complement strand
CCCTTGGCGATCGTGATGGTGGGAGGAATGTTTTGGTTGCGCTGCAGGATGCTGCGCGAAACATCGACCAATACCTGCCCTGCAGCTGTTGCCGGGCCTCCCGCTGACCCGTTGGTCTGCACCACGGTCTTGCCTCTTTCAGCGTAGTCCCCCAGCACTGCCACGATCAGACTGGTTCCAAATATCTTGAGGAAGTGGTTGTTGACGTCGCCGGCGACGCCTGCCGCGCCCGCCAGATCGGCGCCGGGGTTGCCCGGCAAATCAATGCCGGTTCCGTCGGGCAGCATCAAGCGCGTGAACGCGAAGAGAATGCGCTCCTGCCCATTTGCGACCAGATTGGAATACCGGCCTTGCAGGCACGACCCGCGCGGAATCAAGAGGTTCTCCCCGCTGAGGGAGTCATACACGGGCGTGGTCGTGCACGCGGACACAAGCCCGGGCAGATCGGAGTTCAGCTCGCGGGTCAGAACAGCCGGAATGGTTTTGCCCTGCATCAAGGTATAGGGGTTCGTGACCTTGTAGCTGCGAAGCGGGGTCGGACGCTCGACCGAAGTGCCGATTTCCCGCAGCCACATCCGGTCGATATTCACGCCGGTGGTAGCCTGCGCACTTTTTTGCTGGCTCTCCAGTGCCGACAACACCCGCTCGCGATTCTTGGCGTCGGCGTCTTCGCTGCTAGCCGCAGCAGCCGGAGGCTGCGCTCCGGTGAGTGCGCGAATCCGACTCGTCACCGCATCGGCTACGCTTCCTAAGGCGCCCTCCGTCTTGCCATCGCTGCTGCCGGCGTCGAACTTAATGCTTGGGCTGGTCCGCACTCCCGCCTCATATTCAACCGGATCGGAGCCGGACTTTCCGGTCTCGCCGTACAGCGCGCCGCTGTTGTCATCGCGCTTGGCGCTTGGCGGCACCACGGGGCGAACCGGCACGCCCTCCCCGGATCGCGGCTGGACACCCTCGGGAAGAGGAGGAACGGCTGCCGATGCAACAGCAGCGGGCTTGGCCGCTTGCGCCTTATCGACGGCGTCGGCCTTTGCGCGGTCCCGGGCTTTCGAGAGCTCAATGTCGATCTGGTTCACATCGCCGGGCTGTCCATTCGTTGCGCCCGGCTCCGGAATCGGCGCTGCGTTGTGCGCCGTGAACAAGCTGGGCGCTGCAATACCGATCACCGCCAGGCCCAGCACAGTCCCCACGATCCAGCCCACCGTGCTCTTCTTGAGGGGTGGCCGGGCATCCAGCTTGGCTGGCGCGATGAGGCTGTCTTCCGCGATCGGCATGATCAGGGCGCCTCAGTTACCGGCTTTGAGTCACGGCCAAACAGGCTCCATGACTTTTGCTTATTGGACCGTGTGAAGCGAATCTCCAATTTGCCCAGCTTCAACACCCCCCGCTCGATCACCTGCTGGGCCACCATGTAGTCACCCTTGGACAGGTAGTTCACGACTGCGGCCTCTCCGTCCTCGGTTATTGAGAACAGGGCCGGCCAATCGGGAACATTGGCCGGCATCATGATGCGGGTGAAGCGCCCGTCCGAAAAGATCTCCAGCGGCTTGAAGGGGGCATCCCCCTCGATTTGGTATCCGAAGCGCAGTTTCTCGAACGCAACCCCGGTGTTTTGCACTGCTTCCGGCTCGGGCTTTGCCTGTTTGGCCTGGGCTTTCTCGCTGACCTTCGCTTCTTCGGCCCTGAGCTCCTGCAGCATGTCCTGGCCGTACCTCCAGGTCACTCGCTGATACCACTTCGCCCCTGCCCCGGTACTGCGCAGCACGAATTGATAGCTCCGCTTGTCGGTGATGACGGTCATCGACGTTTCAATCTGGTCGTACACCGGCTTGACGAACAGATGTTTGCGGTTGGAGGTGGGCGAGAGCTCCCAGGATTTCGTATCGCCGCCGGCGACGGTGATGATTTGCTCGTCGGCGGCAAATTCCACATCGGTCACGGATTTAGGTCTCGTGAGCACCAGGAACGTGTTGTCCGGGTCGTACTCGAACTGCACCAGGCGGGCATCGCCTGGCAATGGGGTCGCGTTCAGTTCGGCCCGTGCGCCGAATGACAGTGCGCTGGACAGCGCAATGGCCAGTACGATCAGGCGCCTCATCATTTCACAGAGCCTTCCTGGGTGTAATTGAGCGAGGTAACGTAGACGCCAAGGGGGTTGGCCAGGATCTCCTGCTCGGTGCGCGGCGGTGCCAACTCGTACCGGACGGTGACACGCCAACTGGCGACGGCCGTGGAGGCGGTCGTTCCCTGGGCTTCCTGGGTCGTGAGAAAGGCGAATGCGATCCCCGGCTGCGACGAGTCGACGCTCGAGATAGTGACCTTGCGCTGAAGGCTCGGGTCTTTCATCATCCGGTCCAGGATGTTTTGCTTCAGACGGAACTCCGCGAACTGCGAGGTGCCCAGCCCCTTGGTCATCTGGTTGGCCTCGCGCATGAGTTGCGGCGTTTGAATCGAGTCGATGGTGAACACTTTGGTGATCCACCGGGCCAGTTCGGCCTTGACCACCGCGTCTGAGGGGCGCAGATTCTCAATCCTCACGGGCCGTGACACCAGGCCCTGCTCCTTGTTGACCTCCACGTAGTACGGCATCGCGACGTTGCTGTTGGACAGGAACACCACGCCCGCGACCGCAGCGATCGAAACCAGGGCGCTTACGAGCGCCACTACGAACATCCGTGTCGCTGCAACCCGGGATCCGCCATAAAGTTCTGCGAAGCGCCCGGCAGCGTCATCGAAGACGCCCGCTGGGGGGTCGGATACCTCGCTAAGAGGTTTCGGCTGTGCTGAAGATGATTTCCTGGCGAACACGGATGCCTCGCATTTGGTCAAATGAGTATGCGAGGCACCCCCTGTGATCCGGGAGCTACAACCGGGCGAAACCAGGGCTTTGGAACTCTCCAGCTATCGAAAGATGCGTTTTTTGCGGGGTGGCGAAGCCCTGTCCATTGACAACCGCCCCTTCCTGGCCTTGCGGCAAGGACGGGGATTCCTACTGCACTGCAGCCTGGGCCGCGGACGCCTCGGTGGGTCCTCATCCGGGCTCCGCGGTTTG
>JAAPAA010000319.1 GCA_012274165.1 Thiobacillaceae bacterium | reverse complement strand
CCAGCCAGCTATATCCATGTTCTGTATAAAGTCGGCGGTGCTGCTGCCGGTGTAGGTATGGGTGGCTGGGGGCGGCGTACTCGTCCCCAGCACGATCCCGAGCTCGCCATCGCTCCAGCCTTTGACGAGGGCGTTGCTGTCGCCCTGGTGGATGAGAAGCTGGGTTTCGCCGTTGACGATACTCTGGGCGTAGGTGATGCCGTTCTGCAGATCGACCCAGGTGTCGCTGCCTGCGGTGTGGAGCCATTTGGTGGGATCAAGACCGGTGCTGCCTTTGGCTGAGAGGGTGCCGAATTTGATGACACCTGAACCGTCGCTGTCGAGGACGGTGTCAAAGCCGTCGCCGGGGTTGATGAGGTAGGTGTCGTTGCCTGCGCCACCTTCGAGGTAGTCGTTGCCGACGTTGCCGGTGAGGGTGTCGGCGCCTGCGCCGCCGTAGAGGTGATCCGTAGTTTCACCTCCAGTGAGAACTTCAGATGCGCTGCCGCCAAATACAATCTGATGATTGGGATCGGGTAGCAGGATGTTGGGGCCTACGCCGTCGATGGCAAGGGTGATGGAAGCACTCAAGTCTATAAAGTCCCAGTCGCCACTGATGCTCCAAGAGTCCCATTCTTCAGTGTATGGTTTGTCAGCGCGCGGGGTGAGCGGGTCGTCGCTATCGGGTGCGCCGGTGTCGAACTTCATCTTCCAGGACAGCATGGCGGCGCGGTCTTTGAGGTAGAGGTCGGTGAGTGCGCCGCTGCCAGTAGCGGGGCTGTAAAGATTGAGTTCGCCTGCCGCATTGTGACTGGCGTAAATCGAGGCATCGCCGGTGAGTGCGAAGGGATTGAGTTGGGTCAAGGCGTAGCGGTAAGCGAGGCCATCGGGCGTATTGGCTTGGGCTTTGGCGGCAACGGTGGTGCCGCCATAGGAAGTCAGGGCATCGAGCTTGAGCGCAGGCGCGGTTCCTGAGCTTGACCGGGTAGTCAGCCAATTGGTCAGTTGATACAGATTCGTGTAATAGCTCTCGCGTCCTTCCGGCACGGTGCCGGGGACGGTGGCGCCCAAGAGCAGTTCGCGCAGGTTGTCGAGAGCGGTTTCAAGCGTATTGCCGTTGAGGTCGCTGCTGGCCTTGATGACGTTTGTTATGGATGTGACGCTGGCCGTGGGGTCAACCTTGGCATACGCGGCGTAGAGTGCGAGGGCATCGGTGAGGACGCGCTGGCTGTGGTTCAGCGCAGCCGGAGGGTTGGGGACATCGGACAGGAACTGGTTTTCGATAGAAATGGAAATGGGCGGCGAAAAATCGTTGCCCAAGCTCGCAATCGGGGAGATGCCGGCGTCGGCGCGCAGGCTGGTGATTTTGCTGGCATCGGGTGTGCTGGAAAAGCCCAGCGCCTGCGCAATCTGCGAGACGAGGCTGTTGTTGCCGGGGGCGTTGTAGAGGTAGGCCTGGCTGATGCTTGAACCGAAGTCGGCAACGAGTCAGGCGGCAAGGTAGCCTCCAAGGGAATGGCCGGTGACGGTGAAATTTGAGGTGAGCGTGCCGTTGCCAAGCCAGTTCTGCACGATGGTCTTGAGCGACTGGTATTGCGGGTTCAGCAGCGACGGCGTGCCATTGATGATGACGTAATCGGCTACGTAGTCCAGCACACCTTCTGTGCCACGGATGGCAAGGTAGCGCTTGCCGGTGGCGACTTCCTGAAAAACAGTGGCGGACAAGTCGGTCAATGGGTCTTCGGACTGGGCGACGACGCTCCATTTGGCGGCGAAGGCGGAGGCTTGGGCGGAAGACATGCCGTTGCCATCGCCTATTAATGCGAGCTTGTAGGCCGCATCTGTCATACCTTGCGTCAGGTTGGAATATGCCGCGAGAGCGAGTTCAGCTTGTTCGAAATAAGTTACTGTGCTGTTCATTTTTCAATCCCTTTCAGAAATATCGAAGACTCAAGTTTTCCTTCAGCTTCGGCTATCGGTGGGCAATGAAACGATGACCCATGCCATGGGCCGGGGAGATCACCGCCGCCGCGCCCATAGCTAATAGCCTCACCCAAGACCTTGCCGTCACTTCGGCGCACAATCCAAGAACGACTTCGCAGCAATGTTGGATTTCCCTGTCGATAGTAGTGAATGTCAGATTCGTAGTAATACTCATCCGTCGGCTTGGCATATCCCTTTTCGTGAATGCCCACATTCCCCCATTTGTCGAACCTCTCCGCCGACAACCTCACCGTCTCATACACACTGACCCCGCCATCCTTCGCGCACAGCTCCCGCACCTGCTGGTCGTAATGTGCTTTCACTCTGTTTGAGACGAGCATCGGGGCGGACAGGATGACTAACCCCACCGCCAGAGCCACAGCTTTAGTCAAGGCATTCTGCGAATGCCGCCAAATCAGCACCGTTGCCAGCAAAGCCAAAAGTGGCACGATGATCCAGGAAACAATTCCTATCCACGCCAAACTGTTAAGCCCCAGCATTAAGCTGCCTCCTTCCACACCGCTTCGTTTGCAAGCCAGTTCAGCCCAGCGGCGGAGAAGATCATGTCTTTACCGCCGCCGAGGAGGTCATCACCCAGCCCCCCTTCAATGACGTCGTCTCCCGCGCTGCCGTCGAAGGCATCGCTGTAGCCGTCCTGATTCAAATGGGACAGCATCACTTTGTTTTTTCTCTTGAACATCATATTTATCCTCTCCTGTTCAGAATCTGAAATCGGTTTATGTTTCTGTATCGCCGGGTTGATCCGACTTGCCTGCGGGCCTTCCGGGCCGCTTCTATGCACCTGATTCCCGCCGACTCACATAACTTTTCACTGAAACGGCCATGACCCAGCGGCTGCCCCTGATACAAGGCAATTTAATTGCCAAGCAGTTCGTCGTTGTCTGTGCGGCTTTCATCCATCGGCGGTTTCGAAGAAATTGACACGCCAGGTGCCCTATCCCTCTCGCTAACGACGGCAGACACATCCGAGCTGCCCGTGTGGCGCCCACGCGGTGTTCAAGTTTGCGATGCATAACTCCCCCTGTCTTTTATTAATCCCCAAGTGTTGCGCTTAGGGTTTTGCTGGACTGTGCAAGAGCTTCTTTGAGTTTGTCTATACAACTTTAGTTGTAGATAGCGCTAGCCTGTTGGTTTAATTGGTTATTACTTTTTTCGCCACGAAAATTTCGGCGCATGTGATGCTTGCCGTGTGACGTACTCATTAATCCGTCCATGGTTCTTGAGGGTGGGGCTTGCCTGTAATGGGCATTCGCTATGGGCAAGCCACTGTCCCATTGACCGACCGTTTGAATTGCAAGTCCCGCAAGTAATCGGGCCTATCACCGCTCCCGCCACGAGCGCCTCAACTCGTCATCTGTTTCCCCACCCGGCACCCGCGATAGAATGCGGTTTTACTGATTTGCTATCCCCTCATGACTGTCACCATCAAAACCGGCGCTGAAATCGAAGGCATGCGCGTTGCGGGCCGCCTCGGCGCGGAAGTACTCGATTACATCACTCCTTTCGTCAAACCCGGCGTCACCACGGGCGAACTCGACCGGCTGTGCCATGACTACATGGTGAATGTGCAGGGCACGATTCCCGCGCCGCTAAACTACGCGCCGTCCGGCCACAATCCCTACCCAAAATCGATTTGTTCCTCGGTCAACAACCAGGTCTGCCATGGCGTTCCGGGCGACAAGGTGCTGAAAAACGGCGACATCATGAATCTGGACATCACGGTGATCAAGGATGGCTGGCATGGCGACACCAGCCGCATG
>JAAPAA010000318.1 GCA_012274165.1 Thiobacillaceae bacterium | reverse complement strand
GCCGAAAGCGGCCGTTCTGTCCCACAACGCAGCCGCACGCTCGCACCGCCCTCTATCGTCTGAAACGCCGAGCGAAACGGCGCAGAACTTGCCATGACCCCGCTGTAGCCGTGAAGGCCCAGAAGAGGGCCAACGCGAAGAGTACGCCCGCCACGGCGGTCAGCGCCGGCCCGTCGGCGGTGAATGCGAACCAGGCAAGCAGCGTGGCGCCAGCAACCGAGGGGGCGTTCATGATGACAGCTGCCGCCCAGATCCACCCTGGACGTGCCAAGGAAGCGGCTCTGCGTATTCGGTGTTCAGCCTGGCTTCTCACTTCGTGGTGCGGTACCGGTTAATTGGTTCCAATCATGCAGCAGTCGGGGCGGAATCTACGCCCCGGTCGCCATGGCTGCACTTCCACACTTCCCCCTTGTTGATGTGATTTCCACATGGAGGTCGTCATCGAATCAACAAACCGTGACCGACTCGCCCTGCATCGACATCTCTGATCGCATAAATAAGAACTGTCACTTTTTCCCCAGCGGCTAGAACATTTCAAAGAACTGTCAGAACGTGCCGTTTCGCCAGCAGAATGACTTCGAATATAAATAAAGAGTGTCAGAGGCTCTCTGAGCACCTAAATTGTTGCAATTTCAATAAGCGATACCGTTTATTCGAGCGTCCTCTCTGAGCCAATCGAATTTCCGGTATCGTTTTTTATCACGCGGCGAGTTCACGCCCAAATCCGCCCTCTTGAACTCGCGCTCGGCCTCGTTTAAGCTTTCTCCCAACGCGACACACGACGCCATGAACCCCGCTGTTTTCCTCTTAATGCATGACCGCTGCAGTCGGCCAGCGGGGATGACGTGCGTTCGCCGGCACACGCCCGGTTCCTCCATCAAGCGCAGTGTCTTGGCCTTGTCAATGCGGTTCAACTATGACGCGCCGCGGGAGACCGGGTTGGGTCGTTCGCGCCGCAATGGCATCTGCGCCATAGCGATGAACGGCCCTCAATGGTCCATCCCCGACCGAGTGAGCTCGACCGCGCTTTTGAACCGCCGAAGATGATCTAGGGCATGCGCTGCGGGCTCCAACCCCTTCATCGAAATCCGGAGCCCGTCAAATGTCAGACCCAAAGTTTTCAGATGCCGATCCGCCTCCCGGCTGGGCACGCTATCGGCGCTACATCCAAGATGGCCAGAAGTACAGCGAGCTGAGCCTGTTCCTGCCTGGTCTTCTTCAGTACCAGCTCGTCAAAGAGGAACTGGAGCAGTTCGAGCGTTTAGACCGGGAGCAAGCCGCCCGCATCAGAAAAACCTCGCAAAACTCCCTGGCCACCCCCAAGGTCGCCAAGGCTTGCCCGCCCAAGCCCGTGGACACGGCGGAGAAATGGTCGCCACGACCCAGCCAGCCGAAGCCCGGAGTTGACTACGACCCGGCAGACCAGCACCCCGTCTACTCCCTGGGCCACATCCAGGACCGGCTCGATGGAGTCGAGCTGAAGACTCCGGATCCGGAATGGCGCAAGAACGACAAGCAGGTGTTGACGCTCCTGCTGGAAAAGGGCGCGCTGCGCAAGGTGGGAAAACCTGCCAACGGCCGCGCCGCACTGGACGAGCTGCGCCTTCGCCAGCCGCACTTCGGCGAGGTGATCGACCATGTGGCCAATCAGCTTGCGCTGGCGCAGACCTCAGGTCGGCCTCTGCACATCCCTCCCATGCTTTTGATCGGTCCTCCCGGGGTGGGCAAGACGTACTTCACGCAGTAGCTGGCCAAGGCTCTGCAGACAACCGTGCGCCGGCAACCGTTCGACAACGAATCCACCGCCGCCTCGCTGCTCGGCTCAGAGCGCAAGTGGTCCAACACGCAGTCGGGGATCGTCTTCAACCTGGTGTGCCTTGGAGAGCACGCGAATCCGATCTTGCTCCTGGATGAAATCGACAAGGCCCGCCGCCTGGACGGTCAGGACCCGCTGGCGCCATTGCACTCGCTGCTGGAACCGGCCACAGCCTCCAAGGTGCGAGACATTTCCGCGGACATCGAGTTCAACGCAAGCCTGGTCATCTGGATTTCCACCGCGAATCAGCCCGAGAAGCTGGTCGATGCGCTTCGGTCACGCTTTCGGGAGTTCTACATCGATCGGCCAACGGCCGCGCAAGCCCTGGCAATGGCGCCGGCGATTGTCGCCAGCGCGATGAAGCGGCTCGGCATGCCGGACTTCGAGCTTCCGAATCGTTCGTTGGTTCGCAAGCTTGCCCACCTGACGCCACGGGAGCTGTGTCAGGCCATCGAGCTCGCCGTCGCCGCAGCCGTTTCAAACGGACGCCGGCAACTGCTGCCCTCGGACATTCCCGCAGAGTTTTTGGATGACGACGGACATGAATCTCTTCAATTGCACTGATACGGATATGGCGCGGCTCACCAATCACCGGTCGACTAAACCCGTCGCTGTCGGGTTTCCGAAAGCGAAATGCACCGCTTCCGCGGAAGGCGCATGGCCAGCGGGGAACGAGATGATTTTGTTTCTAGACTTCGACGGAACGTTGCACCCCGATGGGTGCGACATCGACAAGTTCTTCTGCCGTGCGCCGCTCATCGAGGAGGTGCTGCGCGACTTCCCATACATCCAGGTGGTTGTGTCCAGTAGCTGGGGCCAGGTCCACCCGCTCGCCGAGTTGCGCGAGTTCTTCTCGCAGGACATCAAGACCCAGATCATCGATGTGACGCCCGGCAGACTGCTGCTGTCGGAGATTCCGACCGAGCTTTGGCATTTTGTGCGCGAAGCCCAATGCGACTCATGGATCCGCACGAACCGGCCTGGCGTGCCGTGGCTTGCGATCGACGACCAGGCCTGGCGCTTTGATCCCACCAGTCCAAACGTGCTGCTGGTGGACGGCAAGATCGGCATCACGCAGGCCGACATCCGGGAGCTGCGCCGGCGGCTTTCCCTCTTCACGAACGCGAAGGAGTCGCAATGATCATCACACCCAAGGATCTCAAGGCGCGCTTCGCGTATCAGTTCAGCGGAAAGCACCTGGGACGGACGCATTTTCGAGGCTGGTTCCCCGTATTTGCGAAGTTGTGCGAGGACGTCGACGAATTGCTGGGCGAAGACAAGCGCGGCTTCAACTGGCTGCAGATCAAAGAGAAGTGGGGCACTGGCCATTTCTACTGGGAGATGCAGGGCAGCTCCACCTTGCGTCTGGATCTCAGAAGCCCCGGCCAGCTGACCTCGATACGCATTCTCGAACAGGCTGCGGGCAGCGCACAGCCATCCCTGGCCGAGCGCATCACCGACCTTGTGCGCCGGGCCGAGCGCGAAACCGTCACCCAGTGCATCGTCTGCGGCCAACCGGCGACGATCAGCGACGAGGAAGCCTGGGTCCTGGCCCTGTGCGACAAGCACGCACAGGTGCGTCGCACTGCCGACAACTGGAGCGCATGGATGAAGGAACACGCGCTCTTTCCACCGGAGGAGCAATGATCACCGCACGCATGCAGGCGTTCGATGACGAGCACCGGGACTCGCTGCGCCGTATCTGGTTCCTGGGGGACGTGCACGGCCAGTTTCGCCACATCATTCCGGCCCTCACAGCAGCGCCAGTCATGCCGAACTGGTTGGTTTTCCTGGGCGACCTGGACTTGGAAGTTCAGCCCCTGCGCGAGTGGGCTCAGCCGGTATGCGCTGCCTTTCCGGGCCTGCAGCTGGTGTTCATCCACGGCAATCACGATGCGGATTCGTACGAGCACTGGCATCGACTGCACGACAGCGGGCCCGCGATCGCTCTGCACGGCCAGGTCCTGGACATGAACGGCGTGCGCGTGGCCGGCATGGGCGGGAATTTCCTGGGTCGTGTCTGGATGCCGCCAAGCGAGCCCACGTTCGCGAACAAGACGCAGGCCATGAATCGCGGAGCATTCCAGTGGCACGGCACTCAGCGGCCCTCACCCGCGTACTTGGCCGGAATTTATCCTGACGAATTCAAGGCATTGGCGGCTCAAGAGGCCGACATCCTAGTGACGCATGAGGCCCCGAGCTGCCACCAGCTCGGGTTCGAGGCCCTCGACGAGCTGGCGCGCTCGATGCGCGTGGTGAGAACCTTCCATGGCCACCACCACGACGATCTGTCGGACCAGTACGCGCTGCAGCGCGATCGCCTGCAGTTCGACGCGCGGGCCCTGGCGTTCTGCGCGATCAAGGACGGTTTGGGCGAAATCATTGTTGAAGGGAGACCAGGATGGTGACCGACATGAAGACCCCCCGCGAACTCAAGGTCCGCTTCCCCTACATGTTTACCAAGGCCGATGTATATGCCTTCGAATTTCCCAAGGTCTGGTTTCCCGCGTTCGCGACGCTGTGCGAGCAGATCGACGCGCTCCTGGGCGACAAGAAGCGTGGGTTTCGCTGGCTGCAAACCAAGGAGAAGTTTGGCTCGGCCAGGTATTACTGGCAGATGACCGGCCGCGCGCATAGCATTCACATTGACATGATCAACACAAAGGGGGTGGTCACGACACTGGTCGACCGGCCCAAGAAATCGCAGCCCACGATTGTGAATCGCATTGGCGAGCTGGTGGGCCAGGCACAGGAGGCAACGAGCAAGATCTGTTTCGTCTGCGGCGAGCCTGGCGAGTTGGCCACCAACCGCACGTGGCTGCTGGTGTTGTGCCCGAAGCATCGGGCGCAGGATCGGCGCGGGGAATTGAAGTTCAACGGGTTTACCGACGAAGAGCTGTGAAACTGCTGCTGCTTTCCGATCTCCACATGGAGTTCGCCCCATTCACCCCGGATCCGCAGGCCGTGGAAGAGGCCGACGTCGTGGTGCTGGCTGGCGACATTCACAAGGGCGTGATGGGGATCCGCTGGGCAGCCGAGACGTTCCCGAGCAAGCCGGTGATCTACGTCGCCGGCAACCACGAGTTCTACGGTGGCCACTGGGACCAGACCCTAGCCGAGATGCGCGCGGAGGCCAAGGCGCTCGGGATCCACTTCCTGGAAAACGACTCTGTCGAGATCGACGGCCTGCGGTTCCTGGGCTGCACCCTCTGGACCGACTTCGACTATTTCCAGTACAAAGGTCGCGACCGCCGCAAAGGCGCGATGCTTGCCGCCGAACGCGGCATGAACGATTTCTATCTCATCGCGGCCGAGCCGCTGCACGAAGGCCAATGGGGAAATAACGGACCTCGACTGTCGGCGCTGCACACCCTGTGCCGGCACCAGCACAGCCTGACCTGGTTGCGCCGAGAGCTGCCCAAGGGCGCCCCGGCACGCACCGTTGTGGTGGTGCACCATTGCCCTCGCGCCGAGTCGGTGGCTCCGCGCTGGGTGGACCATTCCGTCACCCCTTGCTTTGCGTCGAGGCTACCCACCAAGGTGCTGCTGGGCGCCGGGCTCTGGGTGCATGGGCACACCCACGACTCGCATGACTACCTGGTCGGCAACCGAACGCGCGTGGTGTGCAATCCGCGCGGGTATCCGCTGCCAAGCGGTGCCGACGAAAACCGCGCGTTCAACCTCGGACTGCTGCTCGAGGTGCAGCAGCAATGAAGCTGCTCGTGCTGAGCGATCTCCACCTGGAGTTCGCGCCATTCACCCCGGATCCGCAGGCCGCGGCCGCGGCCGATGTCGTTGTACTGGCCGGCGACATCCACAAGGGCGTGCTGGGGATCCGCTGGGCTGCCGAGACCTTCCCTGGCAAGCCGGTGGTCTACGTCGCCGGCAATCACGAGTTCTATGGCGGCCATTGGGATAACACCCTGGCCGAGATGCGTGCGGAAGCCAAGGCGCTCGGCATTCACTTCCTGGAAAACGATTCCGTCGAGATCGACGGCCTGCGGTTCCTGGGCTGCACCCTGTGGACCGACTTCGAATACTTCGGGCCCGATCGGCGGCCTGGAGCCATGCATGACGTCGAGGACCGCAGGGGCATGAACGACTTCCGGCGCATCAAGGCCGATCCGCTGCCGTTCGTCCATTGGAAGACCAAACGCCGCCGGCTTGCCGCGCGGCACACATTGCACCGGCACAAGGAGAGCCTGGCCTGGCTGCGCGAGGAACTGCCCTATGGCAACCTGGCGCGCACGGTGGTGGTGGTGCATCACGCGCCGCGGGCGGAGTCCATGCCCGAGCGCTTCCGGGACCATGTCCTTGCGCCAGGCTACGCCTCAAGGCTGCCCGACGAGCTGCTGCTGGGTGCGGGCCTGTGGATCCATGGGCACATTCACGAGTCGTGCAATTACCTGGTTGGCAACCGCACGCGGGTGGTGTGCAATCCGCGGGGCTACCCGATGGAAACATCGGGCAACGAGAGCCAGAACCCCAACTTCAACCCCGGGCTGCTGCTGTCGGCCTATCGCAGGGGCGGGGGCGCGGATCTCATCGTCACGCACCTGAACGCCCCGTACGGGCCGGT
>JAAPAA010000317.1 GCA_012274165.1 Thiobacillaceae bacterium | reverse complement strand
GGGAGCGATCGAGCACCCGTCCTTCCGCCAGCCCGGTCTGCTTCAACCCTTTCTTCAGATCGTCCTCGGAAAACTCCTTGATGCCATTCAGCGTGATCTTGGCAATGGAGGGGCGTTCTTCAACGGTAACGATCAACACGCCGTCGCGCGCTTCCAGCCGCACTTCCTTGAAAAAACCCGTGGCGTACAAGGCCTTGATCGACGCCGCAGTTTTCTCGTCGGTCATGGTGTCACCCACCTTGACCGGCAGGTAGCTGAAGACTGTGCCGGCTTCGGTACGCTGGATCCCTTCGACCCGGATATCCGTAACGGTGAAAGGCTCACCGGCAAATACATATGGCGCAGCCAGCACAGCAGCGAGAGCAAGCGTGAGACGGTTAAGAACCATGGGTTTTTTCATCCGCCTAGCAGGCGTTGCAAATCGTTGAACAGAGCAAATGACATCAGGAGTAGCAGGAATGTCATGCCAATCCTGCCGCCTATTTCCATGGTGCGCTCGGAGACCGGACGACCCGTGAAAACTTCGGCCACATAATACATGAGGTGTCCCCCATCCAACAGCGGGATGGGCAGCAGATTAAGCACCCCCAGGCTCACGCTTACCAGCGCCAGGAAGCCGACAAAGCTGATCCAGCCGAGGGCGGCGCTCTGCCCTGCATAGTCGGCGATGGTGAGCGGACCCGAGAGGTTCTTCCACGACACCTGACCGAGCGCCATGCGCCCCATCATCTCCAGCGTGAATACGCTCATGTCCCAGGTCTTGAGCGTGCCCTGCCACAGCGCATCAATCGGGCCATAGCGTACTTCGGTCATCAGGCTGGAAAATACCGCTTCGTCGATCTCAGGGCCGGCGCCGATCTTGCCGACTAGCTGGCCGCCTTCGTTCACGGCATCGGGAAGAATGGTTAATACACGAGGCTGGTCCTGCCGCTGATACTCGATACGCAAGGGTTGGGCCGGATGCTGCCGGATCATTTCCACCCAGCCCTGCCAGTTCGCGACCGGCTTGCCATTGGCCGCAAGCAGGCGGTCGCCACGCTGCAGACCTGCGCGGGCCGCCACGCCATCAGGCAGCAGCTGACCGATCACCGGTTCGATGACCGGCTCATAGCGCACGATGCCCAGCGGCCGCAGCGTGTCCTGCTCCAGGTTCTCGCTCGAAAGCGACTGGGCATTGAGTTGCACGCTGCGGCCATCGGCCAGCTCCAGCATCAGCTGATCGCCTTCCACACCGGCGCGCAGCAAGGTCAACCGCAAATCCTGAAACGAGGGCGTGTCCGTGCCGTTGACACTGCGGATTTCGTCGCCTGCAACCAGGCCCGCCAGCGCGGCCGGCGTGTTGGCTGGCGGCTCGCCGATGATCGGCTTGAGCGCGGGCAGTCCATGCAGAAACAGCGCCCAGTAGAAAACAATAGCGAGCAGGAAATTGGCCAGCGGGCCGGCTACAACGATGCCGATACGACGCCACACCGTGGCGCGATTAAAGCTACGATGGGCTTCTGCCGCAGGCACTTCGCCCTCGCGTTCGTCGAGCATTTTGACGTAACCGCCGAATGGCAGCACGGCCAGCGACCATTCGGTTTGATCCTTGCCAAACTGGTGGCTCAGCAACGGCTGACCAAAACCAAGCGAAAAGCGCAGTACCTTGACACCCGCCAGGCGTGCCGCGAGGTAATGGCCGAATTCGTGCGCCACCACCAGAATGCTGATGGCGACCAGAAACCACAATACCGTGTGCAATATGCTCATGCGCGCACCGACTCCAGATAATCGCCGGCCACGCTGCGGGCCTGCCGGTCAGCGCCGAGCAGGTCTTCCAGCGTGGCGGCCGCGCCACCCGCCAGCCTATCGAGCGTATGCGCGATGCTGGCGGCGATGGCGTTGAATGGAACAACACCGTCGAGAAAACGCGCAACCGCCACTTCATTGGCCGCGTTCAATACAGCAGCGGCGCTGCCGCCTGCTGCCAGCGCGTCGAACGCCAGCTGCAGACAGGGGAAGCGTGCGGTATCGGGCGCCTCGAAGGTCAGCGCCTTGCCCATCAATTCCAGCGCAGACACTCCCGCATCGATGCGCTCGGGAAAACCCAGTGCATAGGCGATCGGCGTGCGCATGTCAGGCGTGCCGAGCTGCGCGATCACCGAGCCATCGGCATATTCGACCATCGAATGCACGATGCTTTGCGGATGAACGACCACCTTGATCTGCTCGGGGCGGGCGTTGAACAGCCAGCGCGCCTCGATGACTTCGAGGCCCTTGTTCATCAGGCTCGCGGAATCGACCGAAATTTTCTTGCCCATCACCCAGTTGGGGTGGGCCACAGCCTGCGCCGGCGTGGCCGCCGCGATGGCCTCGGCCGACCAGCTGCGAAACGGTCCGCCGGACGCGGTGAGCCACAGCGATTTCACCCCGGCCTGCTGAAAATCGCCGTTGAAGTCGCGTGGCAGCGCCTGAAAAATCGCATTGTGTTCGGAATCGATCGGCAGCAGTTCGGCGCCGCTGGCAGCGATAGCATCCATGAACAACTGCCCGGCCACCACCAGGGTTTCCTTGTTGGCGAGCAGGATGCGCTTGCCTGCCTGCGCCGCCGCCAGCGTGGCGGGCAATCCGGCCGCGCCGACGATGGCCGCCATCAGGATATCCACCTCGGGCGCGGTTGCCACGGCAGTCAAGGCGGCGCTGCCTTCCAGCACCTCGACCGGCAGCTTTTCTGCCGTAATGCGCTCGCGCAGCGCCGCCGCAGCCGTCGCTTCGGTCATGACCGCATAGCGGGGACGATGGGTGCGACATTGTTCAAGCATCCGCTCAACTTGCGTCGCACCCGTCAAAGCGAAAATTTCAAAACGACCGGGGTGGCGTGCCACCACGTCGAGCGTGTTCACGCCGATGGTGCCGGTGGCGCCCAGAACGGTAAGAACGCGTGGTGTCGTCACGGTTGATTTCACGCAGCACGATCCAGCCACATCAGCATGCCGGTCGCAATCGGCAGCGTGGAGGTCAATGCGTCGATACGGTCGAGCACGCCGCCATGGCCGGGCAGCAGCGTGCCGCTGTCCTTCATGCCGGAGGTGCGCTTGATCCAGGATTCGAACAGATCGCCCAGCACCGACAAATACAACAACCCCGCCACCATGAAAAACAGCGACAGCAGCGGCATCTCGACCAAGCGGCTCAAGACTGCGGCGTACAGGACAAGTGCGACCAGTGCGCCTGCCACGCCTTCCCAGGTCTTGCCCGGGCTGATGGTCGGTGCGAGCTTGTGCCGCCCAAAATGACGGCCGGCGAAATAGGCTGCGGTATCGGCGATCCAGACGACTGCCATTACCCCCAGCAGCACAGCGGGACCACGCGCATGCAGGTACAGCAACGCCGCCCAGGTCGGGAGCAGTACCACCACGCCAACTGCGGCACGCACAAATGGCTGCGTAGCCTGCCAGCGTCCGAGCAGCCACAAGGGCGCGACGACCAGCCAGAATGCAAGCGCCAGCAAGATGAGTCCGCTTTGGAATACCGACCAATCTCCCCCTGAAACGAAAGTCAGGAGCAACGCGCAGGCGGCCAACAGCCCGGCGTAGAGGCTTGCGGAGAATCGTGGAAAGTGGCTCAGGCGCGCCCATTCGTAGGCAGCCATGCCAATCACACCCGCCATCAGCATCGCCCACAGCCACGCCGGTGCCCACAACGCAGCGGGCACGAATACCGCCAGCAGCAGCGCAGCGGTCAACACGCGTATGGCCAGGGGTGTCATGAATGCAGCACCTGAAAGGCGGTCACGAGGTCGATTGAACCTGTTCGCTGGTACGGCCAAAGCGGCGTTAACGGGTGCGGTAAGAGGCAATCGCTGCATCCATCGCTTTTGCGTCGAAGTCAGGCCACAGTGTGTCGGTGAAATACAGCTCGGTATATGCCAGCTGCCACATCAAAAAATTGCTGATGCGCTTCTCGCCACCGGTGCGGATGAACAAATCCGGCTCGGGCGCGTCGGACAGACTGAGTTGCTTCGCCAGCGCCGCTTCATCGATGCCGTCTGCCGTCACCCCTGCCGCCATCAGTTTTTTCACTGCCTGCACGATGTCCCAGCGCCCACCGTAATTGGCAGCCACGGTGAAGGTCAGGCTGGTGTTATTGCAGGTCAGGGCTTCCGCATCGCGGATCAGGGTCTGAATGCGTTCGGAAAAGCCCGACAGGTCGCCGATGAGCCGAAAGCGGATGTTGTTTTCATGCAGGCGCGTCACTTCATTTTCCAGCGCGCGCATGAACAGTTCCATCAGCAACGTGACTTCTTCCTGCGGCCGCCGCCAGTTCTCGGAACTGAAGGCGAACACCGTGAGATGCGCCACGCCGCGATCGGCGCACGCGCGAATCACGCCGCGCAGCGTTTCGACGCCCTTGCGATGCCCCGACACCCGCGGCATCAGCCGACGCTTCGCCCAGCGCCCATTGCCATCCATGATGATGGCAATGTGCCGGGGCACCTCGGCGCTTGCAGCTGTATGTTTCGAGCGGGTCATCACGCAGAAGGGGGGCGCCGGGTTTGCTCAGACTGCAAGCAAGTCTTTCTCTTTGTCAGCCAGCAGCTTGTCGATGTCGCCGATGAACTTGTCGGTCATCTTTTGCACCTCGTCCTGGGCGCGGCGCTCTTCGTCCTCGGTCGCCGTTTTGGCCTTGACCATATCCTTGACTGTGCCGTTGGCATCACGGCGAATATTCCGCATCGCGACACGGGCCGTTTCGGCTTCGCCGCGTACGACCTTGATCAGGTCACGGCGGCGTTCTTCGGTCAGCGAAGGCATCGGCACACGAATGATGTCGCCATGTGTGGCCGGGTTGAGGCCGAGGTCGCCATCGCGAATCGCTTTCTCGATCTTGCCGACCATGTTTTTTTCGTAAGGCTGCACGCCCAGGGTGCGGCTATCGACCAGCGACACGTTTGCCACCTGCGGCACCGCTGTCGGGCTGCCGTAATAATCCACCATCACATGGTCGAGAATGCCGGTATGCGCGCGGCCCGTGCGCACTTTAGCCAGATCGTTCTTCAGCGATTCCAGCGATTTGCCCATTTTCTGCTCGGCAGACTGCTTGATTTCAGCAATCGTCATTTCAGCCATTGTCTTTCCTTCCTTCGTAAAGCGCGTTCAAGGCGTGACGCGCGTCCCTTCGTCTTCGCCCATCACCACACGCTTCAGGGCGCCCGGTTTGAAAATATCGAACACGACCAGTGGCAGCTTCTGTTCGCGGCACAAGGCGAACGCAGCCGTGTCGAGCACTGCAAGATCGTTGCGGATCGCTTCGTCGAAACTCAGCGTGGCATAGCGACTTGCCGTTGCGTCCTTTTTCGGGTCGGCGGTATAAACCCCGTCGACCTTGGTCGCTTTCAGCAGCAAGTCGGCGCCGATTTCGGCACCGCCCAGTGCCGCAGCGGTGTCGGTGGTGAAAAACGGATTGCCCGTG
>JAAPAA010000316.1 GCA_012274165.1 Thiobacillaceae bacterium | reverse complement strand
GATCGAGCCGGTCGGAGATGCGGATCGCCAGATCGAAACCGCCTTCGATCAGGTTGACGCGGCGGTCGCTGAATTCCAGTTCGAGTGAAATTTCCGGGTGGGCGGTCATGAAGTCGCCGAACATCGGCATCAGCTGGCGGATGCCGAAGGAAAACGGCAGCGTGATGCGGATGTGACCGCGTGGCGTCTGGCTGTCCTCGGTCAGGCCGGCTTCGGCGGCTTCCACCAGGCTGAGGATTTCGCGGCATTGTTCCAGATAGGTCGCGCCCGCCGAGGTGAGGCTCAGACGCCGCGTGCTGCGGGCAAGCAGCTTGGTTCCCAGGTGCGCTTCGAGCGCGGCCACCTGCCGTGTCACCACCGAGCGCGCCGCGTTCATCTGCTGCGCCACGGCGGAGAAGCTGCCCAGCTCGGCGACCCGTACGAAGAGTCGCATGCCATCAAGTCGATCCATGAATGCTCCGGTTGATTGTTGCCAGTCAAGCAACAATGATTTGTGAACTGTAGGCTATTTCTGGATGGATGGTTTGACTAAAGTGCAGCCATCGATCCACCAAGCTGCACTTTCAAACTGGAGAATCATCATGAACAAATTCGCCCTTGCCATTGTTTTTGCTTCAATATCAACCAGCGCATTCGCTGCACCGGAAACCTTCAACATCGACCCCGCGCACACGGTGCCGCGCTTCGAGTACAACCACCTCGGCTATTCGAACCAGCTGCACCAGTTTGACAAGACCAGCGGCAAGATCGTGTACGACCGCGAGGCGAAGACAGGCTCGGTGGACATCACCATCGATACCAAATCGGTGAACACCGGTTACCCCTTGTTCAACGAACATATTCAGGGCGCGGATTACTTCGATACCGCGAAATACCCGACCATCACCTTCAAATCGACGGCGGTGAAGTTCGATGGCGACAAGCCAGTCGCGGTCGATGGCAATCTCACGGTGAAGGGCATCACCAGGCCGGTCACCCTGACGCTCACCTCGTTCCAGGCCATGCCGCATCCGATGCTGAAGAAGGACGCAATCGGCGCCAATGCGGTGACGAAGATCAAGCGCAGCGAATTCAACATGGGCAAATACGTGCCCATGGTTTCAGATGAGGTGACGCTCAGCATCGCGGTGGAAGCGATCAAGGAATAAGTCCGTCCTGAACGTGGCCAATTGAGACTGGAGTCCGAAATGTCTGCACGTATGCCGGTCGTTTTCGTGTCCCACGGTGCCCCGGATGCCTTGCTGAAAGCGCCGGACGCCGTCGACTGCTGGCGCGAGATTGGCCGGCAAATTCCCCAGCCGTCAGCCATTCTGGTGGTGTCGGGGCATTGGGAAGCGCAGCGGCCGACGGTCAGTTCGTCCGCCATGCCTGACACCCTGCATGACTTTTCCGGCTTCTCGCCCGAGCTGCACCGCATCCAGTATCCCGCGCCGGGCGCGCCTGCGCTGGCCGGGCGGGTGGTCGCCTTGTTGTCCGCTGCCGGAATGGCGGCGGATCGCGATCCCCGGCGCGGTCTGGATCATGGCGCCTGGGTGCCGTTATCGGCGATGGTTCCAGAAGCCGATGTGCCGGTCACGCAACTTTCGCTGGTGCATCACGCCAGCGCGGCGGCCCATTTCGCGCTGGGTCAGGCGCTTGCGCCGTTGCGCGAGGAGGGCGTGCTGATTCTCGCCTCTGGCGCGATCACCCATAACTTCGGCTGGCTGGACTGGCATGCGAAAACTGAGACCATCGTGCCGCAAGCGCGCCTGTTTACCGACTGGGTGGCCGATCGCCTGGCCGTTCAGGACGTGCCGGCCATGCTCGACTATCGCTCGGCGCCCCATGGCGCAGAGGCGCATCCAACCGAAGAACACTTCCTGCCCCTGTTCGTCGCCCTCGGCGCAGCGGGCGGCGATCCGCCGCAACGCTACCAGCCCCGGTTCGCCTATGGCGGCCTCGCCATGGATGCCTACCTGTGGCGGGACGGGCAGGGCGACCCGACGGAACAACAGTGACCTTTTCGCATTGGTTTTTTCAGCCAAATTTATCAGGAGATCGACATGAGCACCTACCCCATTGCCGTCATTGTGGGCAGCCTTCGCGAGGATTCATTCAACCGCAAACTGGCCAACGCGATCGTGAAACTGGCGCCGCCTGAGTTCTCGTTCAAGCAACTGCCCATCGGCAATCTGCCGCTCTACAACCAGGACGACGACGCCACTCCCGCCGCAACCGTCAAGCAGTTGAAGGCCGACATCTCGGCGGCGCACGGACTGCTGTTCGTGACCCCGGAATACAACCGCTCGATTCCCGGTGTGCTCAAAAATGCGATCGACCACGCTTCGCGCCCCTATGGCCAGAGCGCCTGGGCGGGCAAGCCCGCCGGCGTGATCGGAACTTCGCCCGGCGCCGTTGGCACCGCCGTGGCGCAACAGCATTTGCGCAACGTTCTCGCGTATCTGGACGTCCCCACGCTGGCCCAGCCCGAAGCCTTCATCCAGTTCCGCGATGGACTGCTGGACGACGCCGGCTACATCGGCGCAGACAGCCGGCCCTTCCTGCAGAACTGGATGGACCGGTATGTCGCCTGGGTGAAAAAGCACGTGGATTGAGGCTGGCTTGCCTGCCGTCCGTATGGCGTTGTGGCAAGTAGGTTGGGCTGAATGAAATGAAGCCCAACCTGCTCGGCCTCCCAATCATCGGCCAATTTGAGTTGCCACCATGTACGCGTTACCTAGGCCACGTGCCCAAAGCCCGCCGAAAGTGCGTCCGTGTCGATTGACCTGTTATGCGCCATCGCCCTTCGCGCTGTCCTCGTTGGTACGTGCCATGTGATGACGGATGCGGTATGCGGCTGCAATGACGCTCGCAACAACAAAGGCCAGTCCGACTAGAGAGGCGCCAATGAACACGATGCCAATGTTCGTGTGAAGCGAGCACACCAGAAATGCAATCGACAAGAAGGTGATAGCCCCAGTCGAGTAGAACCACCATGCCTGAACTTGGGGAAGCCACTTCAAGGCATATAAGTCATCAAAATCAAGTTTCAGCGCGAGCCACACATCGTATGTGAGCGCGAGTGAAAGCCAGAGAGGGAAAGCTACTGCAGCAAATCCCAGCGACCAAGCAACTGCAGTCTTGGTCACCCCGATCTGTGCGATCAGCAGGATCAGCGCCAAGCTGGCGCCAGCTCCTCCAAACGTGAGACCACGTGAACTAGCGAGGGTCTCTGCGCCAGCTCTCCGTGTGATGAATTTCTGGGTAGCTATTTTCTGGTCAGACGAGTTCATGACGGATAACGTGCAATATGCACCTTGGAAGGTGCATATATATTCCCGGACAAGTTGTATAGCGCCAGTCGAGTTTGCATGGAAGCCCTGGTTTTTATTGAACAGATTGGGGGATAGGCGACTCTTCCCGAGAGCAAATTCACCTTCTTTTCTTTTCCACACAAAACTTAACGTGTGGATTTGATT
>JAAPAA010000315.1 GCA_012274165.1 Thiobacillaceae bacterium | reverse complement strand
TTCAGGTCGGGCGGATTGGTGGTGACGACGGGCGAGGTCTCGGTGAGGCCGTAGCCCTCGGTGAGCGTGACACCGGTTATTTTCTTCCATTTCTCCGCCACCGCCTGCTGCACCGCCATGCCGCCGCCGTTGGAGATGCGCAGCGCGCTGAAGTCCAGTTTCGCGAAATCCGGGTGGTGCATCAGGCCGTTGAACAGGGTGTTGACCCCGGTGATGGTGGTGTACTTGTGCTTGCCCAGCTCCTTGACGAAACCGGGGATGTCGCGCGGATTCACGATCAGCACGTTCTTGCCGCCGATCTTGAGCATCATCAGGCAGTTCACCGTCAGCGAAAAGATGTGGTACAGCGGCAGCGCGGTGATGATGATGTAATGCGTGCGGTCGTATTCGGTCAGGAACGGATCGAGCCAGGCGTCGACCTGGGTCAGATTCGCGGTGATGTTGCGGTTCAGCAGCATCGCGCCCTTGGACACACCGGTGGTACCGCCGGTGTACTGCAGGAAGGCGATGTCACCGGACTTGATCTCGACCCGCTCCAGCGTCATGCGCGCGCCCTTGCGCAGCACCTCATTGAAGCGCAGCGCGTTGTCGAACTGAAACGCCGGCACCATCTTCTTGACGTTGCGCACGACGAAGTTGACCAGTGCGCCTTTAAGGCCGCCGAGCAGGTCGCCCATAGCCGCGACCACCACATGCTTCACCGGCGACCTGGCGATGACCTGCTCCAGCGTGTGCGCGAAATTTTCCAGGATCACGATCGCTTTGGCGCCAGAATCCTTGAGCTGGTGCTCGAGCTCGCGCGGCGTGTACAGCGGGTTGACGTTCACCACCACCAGTCCCGCGCGCAGGATGCCGAACAGCGCCACCGGATACTGCAGCACATTGGGCATCATCAGCGCCACGCGATCGCCCTTTTGCAGCCCGCGCGACTGCAGCCACGCGCCGAATGCCTGCGACATCCGGTCGAGATCGCCAAAGCTGATTTCGGCGCCCATGCAGTGGTAGGCCGGGCGCCCGCCGAAGCTGGCCACGCTTTCGTCGAACAGGTCGCGAATCGACTGGTATTTGTCGGCATCGATCTCCGCCGGCACGCCTTCGGGATAATGTTCGAGCCAGATTTTTTCCATTTGGGGACGTCCTCCTAGTTAGCATTTTGCGCGGCAGGCGCCATGATAAACCGCGCAGCTCGAGTGCGCCTGCGCCGCGACGACGCCTGCGGCATGCAGTCAGCGCAGCCTCAGGAACATGGGTGCGAGCGCGCCCAGCACGCCCAGGCTGGCATAGGCCAGCATCCATGCCCCTGGACTGGCGTTGCCGCCGCCGGCATCGAGCACCGCGCCGAAAGCGAGCGGCGCAATGAAGCCGGCGCCGAAGCCGAGCATGGAATGCAGCGCCATGCTGGCGCCGCGCATGGTCGGGTCCGAATTGACCACCATGCCACTGGTCAGTGCCGAGGAATCGCCCATGTGCAGGCTGAGCATGACAAAGGATAGTCCGACGATTGCATACCAGGGCAGTCCCGAGAGCAGGCCGAACAGGCAGGTGCACAGCCCGGAGCAGACCATGACCACGGGCACGACGCGATTGCGGCCATGGCGCATCGCCAGTTCATTGCCGAGTACGCTGGCTCCCGGCCCGAACAGATTGGCGATGGCCGCGATCAGCACCGGACTCCACGGCCAGACGCCGCCGGCCGACAGGCTCTGGCAGAAGACAAAGAACGCCACCATCCAGGAGCGCGAGCCGAACAACTCCCAGCAATGCACCGTGTAGCCGAGGATATAGCCGCGCGCCGCGCGATTTTGCAGCACCGGTCGCAGGTCAAGCAAGGCCCGGCGCGTAGCCGCAGGCGCGGGCCGCGGCGGCAGGCCGCCAAAGATCATCAGTCCCGCGACAAGCGGACCCAGCGCGCACAAACCGAAGGCCCAGCGCCAGCCCAGGGCTGCGGCGATCGCACCCGCAAGCAGGATCGAAAAGCTCGCGCCGAAGCCGAACACCGCGGTATAGAAGGACACGGCGCGGCTCTGCGCCCTGTCGCCGAGGTTGTCGGTAAGCGCCCGCAGGCCAGGCATGTAGGTGCCGGCGATGCCGGCGCCGGTCACACCCTGGAACAAGGCCGCCGACCACACGCCTTGCGCGAACAGCGCAAAACCGAGGGTGCCCGAGGCGCACAGCAGGCTGGAAAACAAGTACACGCGGCGCGCGTCGACGCGGTCGGTGAGGCCGCTCAGCACCGGCACCGAGGCCATGTAGCCGGCGAAGAACATGCCGGAAATCAGGCCCGCGGCCGAATTGCTCGCACTCCACTCGCGCTGCAGCTGCGGCAGCAGCGTCGGGTAGATCGCATAGCAAAGCATGCTCGCGACGTGCGCGAGGCAGACCCATGCGATGAGGCCGACGGGGTTGCTGGTGATTTTCCTTATTGCCAAGAAATGTTCCTATCAGCCAGGCATCGTCCTAGCCGGAGGAGTAACTGTACCTAAGAATCTCGGGTGCAGCCCGACAACCGGCTGCTTTCTTCTGCCTGCCCGCAGAAAACAACCCAAGAACAAAGTCGCCGCGACGGGTTGGCATCCCCGACCGAGGCAAATTTCGGCACACGTGGTTGATCACGATGCCGGTGCGTTAGCAGGTTTGGGACGAATGAGTGCTTTTCGGCTGAAGCGGGCTCTTGCAGCGTAGGAGTCTGATGAAGGCTACTGATCCGATGCGGACGGTCGCATTTTCCGAAAGCGGACGTTCAACGTTGCGTTAAATGGCGCGGGGCTGCATTGCGACTCCGCTCGATGCGCCGCCTGCACTCAGCTGGTCTTTACTCTTGGTTTAATGCCAGGCGCTGTATTTGAATTTGCCGTGCCCGGCTTCGGACTGCCTACCTGCCTTTCCGCTGACTCGTCGTGTTCGTTAGGCAACTTCGGCACAGGCTGCCCCGCGACGCTGACCGAAGGTTCAGCCTTTGGTCGGGTTTTAGAATCATTATTACCGCCTCGCGGATTGCTGTTGGCCATTTCTTTTCCTTATGTATCGGTATTCAATTCTGCCGCGCAGTCCAATACGTGGGACCCGCGGACCTGAGTTAGCGAGCATCTATATGATATGCACTCTGATGCCGATTGACGCCCATAGTGACATTTCCAATTGCCACCGAGCTGCCTCGCAATCCGCGGCGGCACTCAAATGAAGTTACTTAGCCGTATGTTGGCACGCCGTCGCCGTACTCTTGTGCGCGGAATTACAACAGCCCATTGCGCTCTTGGAACTGGCTTTGGCATCACTAACCTTATTTTGGTCGTGACACTCGGCCGCTTTGTGATGGTGTTTGGCGGCTGCTTCGTGATCGAGTGCCGTTTGTGTATGAAGTCCGCTGGCATTTGACATGATGTGAATTCCTTTATTTGAAAATGCTGATGAATTGAATACCGCTGTCGTAACAGCGAATTGTTTTTGGCGTCACGGCAGGCAACTATGATCTTGCAAGCGTGGTCGAGCTGTTCGCCAGCGCGCATTCAGGTTCAAAACGACGTAGTGGTATACCCTGTTCATTTGCGTTTTTGCGTTACGATCCAGGCGACGAGGCCGACAACCGCAATGACAAGCAAAGCGGGCACCCATATTCCGCCGTATCCTCCCATCGCGCCGTATCCATTCATCCAGCCGTCGCTCCCTGTGCCGCCATTCATCATGCGCAACACACTGGAAACCGGTAGCTATGCGGCATTCAGGCTGCTTGTGGATAACATTCGCGCGGTAAAGACAAATGGCGGAGTAATTGCATAGCGCGGCATATCCCCTGTCGTGTGCTGCGCGCAGCTTTAAATAATGGGTTGTTCTGACGGCGAAGATAACCTGATGTGCGTTGTCGCACAGACGCCAGCGCGACCTCGCGCTAAATTCGTCGGCCTAGGGCATCGGTCTTGCCCTAGTGATTCGGGGCGCGATTCATTGCCTTCCTGTTATCCCGATGTGACCCTCGCGCAGCATTTGATCTATTCAGAGAGGATGGCCATGAAGAACGAGCGGACCAGGTTATGGATCGGAATCGTCACGCTCGGTCTTGCGTCGCTTTCTTCGCCCGCAAACGCGACCGAACTGCAAGCTCGGAAGGCAGATAATCCAAAACACGCTTTTTTTGCTCGCGAGGAAGCGTCTCGCGATGCTCACCATATCGCTGATTGGGTCGTCGACTCGAACGACAATCACGGCATGCCGTTCATAATCGTCGACAAGACAGATGCGAAGGTTTTCGTATTCGATGCCGGCGGGCGCATCCAGGGCGCGGCCCCCGCGCTGCTCGGCGCTGCTCGCGGTGATGATACCGTCCCGGGTATCGGCGACCGGGAGTACGCTGACATGCCTCTCGAAACCCGCACTACGCCGGCGGGCCGTTTCGTGGCAGCACTGGGCCTGGATAGTCACGGCGAAGACGTTCTGTGGGTGGATTACGTCGCGGCCGTAGCTTTGCACCGGGTAATCACTACCAAGCCCGAGGAGCGTCGCCTCCAGCGCCTGGCTACCCCGACGCC
>JAAPAA010000314.1 GCA_012274165.1 Thiobacillaceae bacterium | reverse complement strand
CGCTGATGATGGCGCAGGTCACCGGGCTCAAGCCAGGCGACTTCGTCCACACCCTGGGCGACGCGCACCTGTATCTGAATCACCTCGACCAGACGCGCGAGCAGTTGACCCGCATGCCGCGCCCGCTGCCGACCATGACGTTGAACCCGGATGTGAAAGATATCTTCGCGTTCCGCTTCGAGGACTTCACGCTGAGCGGCTACGATCCGTACCCGGCGATCAAGGCGCCGGTGGCGGTATGAGCGTGCCGAAGAAACCACGTGTCAGCGTCATCGCCGCGCTCGCCAAAAACCGCGTCATCGGCATCGAAAATCGCCTGCCGTGGCGGCTGCCGGAAGACCTCGCCCACTTCAAGGCGCTGACGCTCAACCACCCCATCCTGATGGGCCGCAAAACCTTCGAGTCGCTCGGCCGTCCGCTGCCGGGGCGCGCCAACATCGTCATCACCCGCCACCCTGCCTACTGTAAGGACGGCTGTTTGGTCGCCGCCTCCATCCCCGCTGCGCTGGCGCTGTGCGCGGATGCCGACGAAGTGTTCTTCATCGGCGGCGCCGAGCTCTACGCCCAGGCTATTCCGCTCGCTGATCGCCTGTATCTGACCGAAGTGGACATCAATGCCGAGGGTGACGCATGGTTCCCCGACTACGACCGCAGCGCGTTCAGGGAAGTCTCGCGAGAGTCGCATACCGGCGAGAAGGGCGATGTGCTGGGGTTTGATTTTGTGGTGTATGAGCGGGGATGATTTTTTGCTATGTGTTTTGAGGCTGGGCTTCGGTATTGATTTGCTTGCGAAAAAGCGAGTCCGATTCCTCGACGTTCGCAGTCGTTCTGTTATGACGGGTTAGGCTGCCGACAATTTAACGACTAGAATTAATCCGAATAAGAAAAACCCATAAAAATTAATCACGGGAGGGGCTATGAAAGCGATTTTCTGCATTTGGGCTGTAACAGCTTTGTGCTTTGCGCCAACAGCGCAAGCGAGTAGCTGTGGTACTAACAAGCTATGTGTTCCCGGTGATTTTCCTTCTCCCGATGGTGCGGATTTCAAAATGGATCTGTTGTCAGGAAACGTAAATGTTGACTTTGGCGATCTTGGTGGGCCTAGCAATGGGTTAGGAGGATTTGCGCTGAACAACTTTCAACCAATCCATTTCCATGCCTCCCCTTTCTCAGGTGGGGCTGGGGCAAGTGTAGGAACATCCGCACTTACCTATGAAAGTATCAATCACTATCTGATCGGCAGTGCGCTTATTTTCGGATCTACGGCCGAGTTTTACCTTGGCGGTACAGGAACAGGGACTCTAGTCGATATAGATGGCACCAAGGGTGACTGGTCACTCAGCATACCTTTGTACGCCACGTGGGGAAACACTCTGTTTAACTTTGGGCAGGTGGGGCTAAGTACTACGCAAACTTATAGTTATTATGGTGAGACCTATTTGAATTCCGATGGTGATCTTGCCGTAGACAGGATCAAGCATTCGATCTCGGGGCAGAGCATGGACTACGCCAGTGGCAACGCTTTCCTGGTTGGGCAGGCCCAGATAAATGATCCGGCCTTTGCCCTCAACGGCGTCAGAGTAACCTTTGGAATTTACGGCAACGACCCAGTCGTTTCATCCGTTCCAGAACCCGCTGCCATCTGGTCGATGTTGTCTGGACTGGGTTTGTTAGGTGTTGCAACTCGCCGTCGGAGAAGAAAATTCGCTGCTGATTAAAATGGCAATAATAACGGGACAGTTGTCCCGTTTTTCTATTGCGGCTCTCTAACCCAGTCCGCGTAGCTTGGGCTGATGAAATGAAGCCCAACACGACCCCCGAATAACATGCACTATCGACGAGCGCTAATCCCCTGCAGCACATATTTCTTTACTGTTGCGCTGGCGAAGCGGAAAAGCACATTGCTGATCGAACACGCGGATGAGTTGCGTGACCCTATCCGCGTCGTCAAACTCCGTAACCCGTTCGAGATTGTAGCCATGGTGGTGTCGGTTGCCGCCGGGAGATGCGGATTATCCGACGCGCTCGTCGCTCATTGAGGCGGGTTTCTCGCGCGGCATTCCAAAGGGAGAGCGTATGCGTCCGAGCCGCACAACGAAGCGGGAACGCGGTATCTGGCAACGCCGCTATTGGGAGCATCTGATACGGACGATCTGGAATTGCAAACGCACGTTGATTACATCCATCGCAATTCGGTCAAGCATGGGCATGTGGCGCAGGCGTCGGCATGGCCGCATTCGAGTATTCACCGCTACATTCGAATGGGTGGCTGAAGGAGGATTGGGGTGTCGAGGTCGAGACGGGCAGTGGATATGGCGAGTGAGGTAGAGAACGTTGGGCTTGTCAGCCCAACCTACGATTTTGATGGATGGCTGAAGGAAATAGAATGAATGTGAAAGATAGCAACGCAACCGCACAACGGGGTACAGCATGAGCGGCGCACCTAAATGCCTCCAGTGCGGTTCAGACTACGCCTACGAAGACGGCACCATGTACGTTTGCCCGGAATGCGCCCATGAATGGCCGCAGGATGCGGTAGCAGGCGCAGATGACGCGCGGGTGGTGCGCGATTCCAACGGCAATGTGCTGCAGGACGGCGACACGGTGTCGGTGATCAAGGATCTGAAGGTGAAAGGTTCGTCATTGGTCGTCAAGGTCGGAACCAAGGTCAAGAACATCCGCATCGTCGAAGGCGATCACGACATCGATTGCAAGATTGACGGCATTGGCGCGATGCAGTTGAAGTCGGAGTTTGTGAAGAAGGTGTAGCGGATGGCGCATTCCCCGACCCATAAAAAACGGAGCCTTGGCTCCGTTTTTTATGGGTCGTTGCGGCTTTGTTTCACCAGTCGCTGCGCCCGCCAGGCGGGTTAGTTGAGTTCAGGTTCCACTGCGGATTCGAGCGCGCTCTGCACGGGACGCCGTCCAACCTGGATTTTCAACTTGAGCGACTGCTGTTTGCGCGCCACCGTCAGCTGCGCCGGCTGACCCGGTTGCAGGGCGGCGATCAGGTTGAGCAGGGAGGCCGAGTCGGTTACGGCCTTGCCGTTGACTGCCAGCAGGATGTCGCCCGGACGGATGCCGCCGACCTCGGCCGGGCCGCCTTTCAGCACGCCGGCGATCAGTGCGCCTTCGACGTTTTTCAGGCTGAACGATTCGGCCAGTTCAGGCGACAGGTCCTGCACCTCGATGCCGACCCAGCCACGCGTGACGCCGCCGGATTTGATGATCTGTTCCATCACCTGGCGCGCGATGCTGACCGGAATGGCGAAGCCGATGCCCTGCGAGCCGCCGGTGCGCGAATAGATGGCGCTGTTCACGCCGACCAGGTTGCCGGCCGCATCGACCAGCGCGCCACCCGAATTGCCCGGGTTGATGGCGGCGTCGGTCTGGATGAAGTTCTCGAAGGTGTTGATGCCGAGGTGGCTGCGGCCCAGCGCGCTGACGATACCTGCGGTAACGGTCTGGCCGACGCCGAACGGATTGCCCACTGCCAGCACCCAGTCGCCGACCTTGAGGCTGTCGGCCTGGGCGAAGGTGATGGCGGGCAGCTTGTCTGCGTCGATTTTCAGCACCGCGAGATCGGTTTCGGGATCGGTACCCACCACGTGCGCGGGCAGGGTCCGGCCATCCGCCAGCGCAACCTGGATTTGGTCGGCAGCCGCGACCACGTGGTGATTGGTGAGGATGTAGCCATTGGCGCTGACGACCACGCCCGAGCCGAGGTTGGATACCTGGCGTGGCCGCGCATCCTGGCGGTCGCCAAAGAAATAGCGCAACACCGGATCCTGTGGCGAGGGATGCGCCGGGTTGCGTATCGTTTGCTGGGTAAAGACGTTGACCACCGCCGGAATGACTTTTTGCGCTGCGCTTGCGAATGACATGCCGGGCGCCAGGCCACCCGTTTCCGTTCGCGGTGCCTGCTGGATAGTAAGACTTTGTGGCTGCAATGACTCGTGCAGAAGGTCGGGCTTGAATAAAGTGATGATGAACAACACGCCCAGGGCCACGGTGGTCGATTGGGCAAAAAGTATCCAGAGTTTGCGCATGTTGATTGAATTCAGTGGCTTGGCTTGGTTTTTCGAGCAGCGATTATAGCTGTGGTGTGCATGATGAGATGCCTTAATCTGACAATGGGCTTCCGGAGAGGGGGGCATTTTGGTTAGAATGCCGGTTTTATCGCAACACGTTCGGGTTAGGTAAACATGAGCCAGGAAGTTGATGGGCAAAAAATGAACACAAGTAAACGCAAATTTCTGATTGCCGCGACCAGCGCAGTTGGTGGCGTTGCGGCAGTAGCTGTCGCTGTGCCGCTGCTGCTTAGCATGCAGCCAAGCGCACGCGCCAAGGCAGCAGGGGCGCCGGTTGAAGTGGATATCAGCAAGGTCGAACCGGGCATGCTGCTGACCGTCGAATGGCGCGGCAAGCCGGTGTGGATTGTGAATCGCACCAAGGAAATGCTCGACATGCTGCCCAAGATCGATGACCGCTTGACCGATCCCAACAGCGACATGCCGCAGCAGCCGGCGTACTGCAAAAACCCTACCCGCTCAATCAAGCCGGAATATCTGGTGGCGGTCGGCATCTGCACCCACCTCGGTTGCTCGCCCACCTTCCGCAAGGAAGTCGGCGCGGCTGATCTGGGTGCGGACTGGCCGGGCGGCTTCTTCTGCCCCTGCCATGGTTCGCGTTTCGACCTCGCCGCGCGCGTGTTCAAGGGCGTTCCTGCCCCCCTTAATCTGGTGATTCCGCCTCATCAATACCACGGCGACGCCAAGTTGCTGATCGGTGTAGACACAAAAGGAGCCTAAAAGAATGTCTGCCCTGCAAAAAATGATGGGTTGGATCGACGATCGATTCCCGCTCACCGCAACCTACAAGGCGCACCTGTCCGAGTATTACGCGCCGAAGAACTTCAACTTCTGGTACTTCTTTGGCTCGCTGGCGCTGCTGGTGCTGGTGATGCAAATCGTCACCGGTATTTTCCTGACGATGAACTACAAGCCGGACGCGGATCTCGCATTCATGTCTGTCGAGTACATCATGCGCGACGTCGACTGGGGCTGGCTGATCCGCTACATGCACTCCACCGGCGCGTCGATGTTCTTCGTTGTCGTCTATCTGCACATGTTCCGCGGCCTGATGTACGGTTCCTACCGCAAGCCGCGCGAACTGATCTGGATTTTCGGCGTGATGATCTATCTGGCGCTGATGGCCGAAGCCTTCCTCGGCTACCTGCTGCCGTGGGGTCAGATGTCGTACTGGGGCGCGCAGGTGATCGTCAACCTGTTTGCTGCAGTGCCTTTCATCGGTGAAGACCTGTCGATCTGGATTCGTGGCGACTATGTGATCGGTGATGCCACGCTGAACCGCTTCTTTGCTTTCCACGTCATTGCCCTGCCGCTGGTGTTGCTTGGCCTGGTGGTGGTGCACCTGGTGGCATTGCACGAAGTCGGCTCCAACAACCCCGATGGCGTCGAAATCAAGAAACATAAAGACCCGGTGACGCACATCCCGCTCGACGGCATTCCCTTCCACCCGTATTACACGGTGAAGGACATCGTTGGCGTGATTGTCTTCCTGATGGTGTTCTCGGCGATTCTGTTCTTCGCTCCGGAAATGGGCGGTTACTTCCTCGAAGGCAACAACTTCGTGCCGGCCGATCCGCTGAAGACGCCGCTTCACATTGCGCCGTTGTGGTACTTCACCCCGTTCTACGCGATTCTGCGTGCGGTACCGCCGTTGTTCGGTTCGCAGTTCCCCGGCGTGGTGGCAATGGGCATGTCGATTGTGGTGATGTTCTTCCTGCCCTGGCTGGATCGCAGCAAGGTCAAGTCGATCCGCTATCGCGGCCCGATCTATAAAATCGCACTGGCGCTGTTCATCGTGTCCTTCGTCGGCTTGGGCTACCTTGGCCTGTTGCCGTCGACCCCGATCGCGACACTTTTTGCCCGGACTTTTTCAGTGATTTACTTCCTGTTTTTCCTGTTGATGCCCTGGTATACCTCGATCGATAAAACCAAACCGGAACCAGAAAGGGTGACTGGCTAAATGAAACGCTTGAAGAACTTTCTTTTCCTGCTGGCGGCAATCCCTGTTGTTGCTTTTGCGTCCGAAGCCGGGCCTCCCTTGGACAAGGCGCCGGTTAACCTGGCCGACCAGGAATCGTTGCAGCGTGGCGCACGCATGTTCGTGAACTACTGCTTGAACTGTCACAGCGCTGGTGCGATGCGTTACACGCGGATGCAGGATCTTGGCCTTACCGAAGACCAGATCAAGCAGAACCTGCTGTTTGCCGCCGAGAAGCCGGGCGAACTGATGAAGGTCAGCATGCCCAAGGCAGACGCCAAGGCCTGGTTCGGTGCCGCGCCGCCAGACCTCAGCGTGGTTGCCCGTTCGCGCGGCCCCGACTGGTTGTACACCTATCTGCGCAGCTTTTATCGTGACGACAGCAGGCCCACTGGCTGGAACAACGTCGTGTTCGACAAGGTAGGCATGCCACACGTGTTGTGGAGCCTGCAGGGTGAAATGGCGCCGGTTTACAAGAAAGAAGGCGAACAAGAGGTGCTCGATCATCTTCAACTGGTCAAGCCCGGCAGCGTGACGCTGGCTGAGTACGATGCCCAGGTCGGCGATCTGGTCAACTACCTGACCTGGATGGGTGAGCCCGCGCAACTGCAGCGTAAAAAACTGGGTCTTATTGTGCTGGCGTTTCTGGCGATCTTCTTTGTGGTGGCGTACTACCTCAAGAAAGAATTCTGGAAAGACATTCACTGATCGCGTTCTGCCCGTTAGCCAACAGCCGGACTGCGTCCGGCTGTTGACGTTTTAAGCATCAAACACTCGCAACACCACAATTTGGGAGCCACCGCTATGATGACCTTGTATTCTGGCAGTACCTGTCCTTACAGCCACCGCTGCCGCATCGTCCTGTTCGAAAAAGACATGGACTTCGAAGTCATCGATGTGGACATGCACAACAAGCCGGAAGAAATTGCCAGTATCAGCCCCAGCGGGAAAACGCCGGTTCTGGTCGAGCGCGACCTGATTCTGACCGAGTCCAACATTATCAATGAATACATCGACGAACGTTTTCCGCATCCGCAGTTGATGCCGCCGGACCCCGTCATGCGTGCGCGTGCGCGGCTGGTGCTGTTCAACTTCGAACATGACCTGTTCAGCCACGTCAACACGCTGCAGCATTCGCTCGGCAAGACATCGGACAAGGCGCGCACGGAAATCCGTGACAGCCTGTCGCAGTTGTCGCCCATCCTCACCAAGCAGAAATATTTGATGAACGATGAGTTCTCGATGTTGGATGTGGCGATTGCCCCGCTGCTGTGGCGTCTTGAACATTACGGCATTGAACTGCCCAAAGTTGCCGCACCGGTACTCAAATACCGCGAGCGCCTGTTCAGCCGTCCTGCCTTTATCAGCGCGCTGACCCCGACCGAAAAGGCCCTGCGCAAGTAATTGGGACAGCGCAAATAAAGCCAATCAGGACAGCGCAGGTGGCCGATCTTTCAACCAAGCCCTATCTGATACGCGCACTGTATGAATGGTGCACGGATTCGGGTTACACCCCGCAACTTCTGGTTTCGGTGGATGCCCACACCCGCGTGCCGATGGGGTTTGTCAAGGATGGCCAGATTGTGCTGAATATCAGCGCAGGCGCGACCCGCAACCTCATGCTCGACAACGAGTGGATCCAGTTTTCCGCGCGTTTTGGTGGCGTTTCGCATGAGATTTCGGTTCCGGTCGAGCGGGTGGCCGCCATTTTCGCGCGTGAAAATGGCCAGGGCCTTCACTTCGAACCAGTCGATTCCACTCCGACACCGCCCGATCAGCCTTCGTCCGAACCCTCCGGCGAAGCGCCCGTTCCTCCAAAAGGTCGGCCGTCGCTCAAAGTCGTCAAGTAATCCCGCAAACTTGCGCGCGGCATCGTTATAATGTCGCCCGTCGCCGCTTTAGCTCAGGGGTAGAGCAACCGCCTTGTAAGCGGTAGGTCGTCAGTTCAATTCCGACAAGCGGCACCACATACGCAACCCGCATCTTTTTTGGATGCGGGTTTTTCATTTCCATCAGCAGCCTATTCGATCCCCAACCGTTCCAGCCGGTAGCGCAGGCTGCGGAAGGTGACGCCGAGCACCCGGGCAGCGGCGGTTTTATTGAAGCGCGTTTGCTCCAGCGCTTCGAGAATTGCGGCGCGCTCCATCTGGTCGAGGTAATCCTGCAACGGGTATTTGCTGCCGGGCGTGGCCTGGGAAGCGGGCAGGGTGGGCGCCAGGTTGAGGTCGGACGCGTGGATGTGCTGGTTGTCGCACAATGCCAGTGCACGTTCCAGGGTGTTTTCCAGTTCACGTACGTTGCCCGGGAAGGCATATGCACCCAGTGCTTTTTCGGCGTCGCGGTCCAGCTTGACGTCGGTGCCGCCCAGTTTGTTGAGCAGAAAGCGCGCCATTTCGGGGATGTCTTCGACGCGTTCGCGCAGGCTGGGCATCAGCAGATCGATGACGTTGAGGCGGTAGTACAGGTCCTGGCGAAAGCGCCCGGCTTCCACCAGTGCAGCCAGGTTCTGGTGGGTGGCGCTGACGATGCGCACGTCGATGGCCTCTTCGGCGGTGGCGCCGACCTTGCGCACTTTCTTTTCCTGCAACACGCGCAGCAGTTTTACCTGCATTGACAGCGGCAGGTCGGCCACTTCGTCGAGAAACAGCGTGCCGCCGTCCGCCGCCTGGAAGAACCCGTTGCGGTCGGCTTCGGCCCCGGTGAACGCGCCTTTGCGGTAGCCGAAGAATTCGCTTTCCATCAGCGTTTCGGGAATGGCGCCACAGTTGACCGCGACGAAAGGCTGATCGACGCGGCTGCCGAGCCGGTGTATCAGCCGCGCCGCGAGTTCCTTGCCGCTGCCGGATTCGCCCGAGATGTGAACGGGCGCCTGGGTGCGTGCCAGTTTGGCGATGCGTGCGCGGATGTCCTGCATGGCAGCGGACTGGCCGATCAGCTCGCGTGCAGGATCATCGCCCTGCGTTACGCCGGGGATTTTGAGTGCGGACTTGATCAAGGCGCGAAGCTGGTCGAGCGCCACCGGTTTGGACAGGTAATCAAAGGCACCCGCTTTGAGTGCCGCAACGGCATTGCCGGCGTTGCCAAACGCGGTAATGACCGCCACCGGCACCGGCACCGGCAACGCGCTGGCAAGGGCGATGACTTCCAGCCCTTCGCCGTCGCCCAGTCGCATATCGGTGAGGCAAAGGTCGTAATGGCTGCGCGCCAGTTGCGCGCGCGCTTCGGCTACGCTGGCCGCGCGGTCGGTTTCCAGCCCCATTTTGACGAGCGTGAGCTCCATCAGGTCGAGCAGGTCGGGTTCGTCGTCCACCAGCAGGATGCGTGGGTTGTATGCCATTAGTCGCTCCCGTACAGGCTGAGGCGAAAACGCGCGCCCCCCGTGCTCGGCACATAGGCCAGCACGGCATAGTTGGCTTCGGCCAATTCGCGGGCGAGAAACAGGCCGAGCCCGGTGCCCTGTGCATCGGTGGTGAAAAATGGCTCGAACAGTTTGCCCTGATGTTCGGGCGGCACGCCTGCGCCGTCGTCCTGGATTTCAAGTTGCACCTGGTCGCCCTGTTTATGCATGCGGATCTGGATGCTGCCTGCGTTTTTGCTGCAAGCATGCCAGGCGTTGCGCAGCAGATTCCACAGGATCTGGCGCAGATGGTCGGGATCGAACTGAAAGTGCAGGCGGTCGGGCAGGCTCACGCTGACGGCATCTGCCGGGATGTCTTCGGTCTGGCGTAATTCGGCGATCAGCGGGGCGAGTGTCGCGTTATTGATGCCCGTCGGATTCAGCCGGTCGCGCCGGTTGAGCGTCAGCACCTCTTCCACCAGGCGGTCGAGCCGCCGCGCGTTGTTTTCGATAAGCCCGGCCCACTTGGTTTGGGTGGCGTCGTGCGCCTCCTCTCCCAGCAGTTGTGCGGCATGGCTGATGGCGGAAAGCGGGTTGCGGATTTCGTGCGCGATGTTGGCGGTGAGCCGCCCCAGCGCGGCCAGCTTGAGGCGTTGTGCCGCTTGTTCCGCCTGGCTTTGATCTTCCAGCACCAGCACCCGGCTGCCGTCCGCCGTGGCCAGCGGCATGCAGCGCACCCGCAAGGGCCCGTTCGGCGTATTCAGCGTGGGCGTCGCGTTGGGGGAGAGTTGCTGCGCCAGTTGTGCCAGTTCGGGCGAGCAGGTTTCCAGCCGGGTGACGCCGGGCACCACCGGCGTGCTCATCCCGAGCAGCGCCAGCGCACGCGGGCTGGCATGGCGCACCACGCCGTCGCCACTGACTGCTAGCAGCCCATCGGGCGAATTCTCGATCGCCAGTGCGTTGATGCGATTCAGCAGCGCCAGTTCTTCGGCTTGTTGTTGCGCCAGCGTTTCCGAGCGCAGCGCGCGTTGCGTCAGCGTGTGTGCCAGCCAGCCAATGGCGAAATAGCCTATGCACAAAAGGCCGACCTGAAAATACGAGCCTTTGCTTGGGCTGTCGCCCAGAATACTGAAGCCATGTTGCAGCAGCAGGGCAATCGACGCGATGGACGCATAAAGCAGGGTGAGCCGGCCACTGCCAACCAGCCCGCCGGACGCGATGGACACCACCAGCAACAGGCCCATGCCTTCCGCCAGGCGCGCGCTGGTGCCCATCAGTAACATGGTAAAAATAATGTCGGCGACGATGTGGGCGGTGAGTTGGACCTGAAATCCTGGCCAGCGCGCGCGGATGCCCAGCACAAACAGGGCTGCAGCGATCAGATAAGCGTAGGCATACGCCTGGAAGCGTTCGCCCGCCCCCTCGTAAAACATGTCCGACGCCCCGAACAGCAAGCCGGTGAACACCAGCGCCATCGCCAGGGACAGGCGATACAGGTTGAAATAGTCGAGACTGCGCCAGTGCGACGCGAAATAGCCCTGCGTGGCAAAGCGCTGCAGGGGTTGCGCCGCAGCGTTCATCGCTTGCCGAGTTTCTGGTGCTCGGGCGTGCAATATAGCTCGCCCCCGCTATAGATTGCCTCGCTGCGCGGCAGATTCACCCCGCAATGCGCGCATTTCACCATGTCTTCGACAATCGAATCACGTGTCGACGCGGGTGGCGTATTGAGCGAACGCAGGTAAGTACGGAATAACGACCACACCACAAAACCAATCGCAATCAGCAGCAGAATCTTGATCACGCCATGCTCCCAAAAATGGCGTTCAGCATAGCATGGCGTTAAACAGGGCTGGCATGCCACAGGGTTGTTAAATGCGGCTTTCGGGTAAAGCATTCGCCGGTCGGCAGCTCATTTAAACGTCCGGTAGCTTGAATCGGGGATTTTTGCGGGATAATGCAGCCAGCCCACTGCCATTAGGCTAGGGCTGGAGACAAATAAACAAAGTGCCTGTTTAAGGGCCGCCGAGGACAGCTTTTTTACGATGTGCATCGCGTCATGACAAACCACAATCAGTGGCTGTTTCGGCAGCAACTTTCTGTCGTATCCCTGACCAAAATTCTGCTCGATCCGTTTGTGGCCGTGCTGGTGCTGATTGCTTGCGCGCTGTATTTCGACGAGACCTTCAAAGGCCCGTATCCGATTCTGGCGCTCATCGTATTTACCCTGACTTTCCCGGGGAAATGGCCTGAAGTCAGTATGCGTGCCTTCTGGAATGAATCCGTCATGCCCTGGTTTTTTCTATCCGGGCTGATTCTGCTGTTTGGGTATTCCACCGGTTATCTCGATTTCTTCCCCCCCAATCTGGTGATGGCGTGGATGCTGGTCACGCCCATTGCCATGTATGTCGCACACCGCATCACCCGCAAGCTGCTGCCGCGCCTGCTGCTGCTCGAAGGCGGCCGTCGTCGCGCCATCATCGTGGGGGCGGGGAGTCTGGGCACCGAGTTGCGCGGTCGTTTTGTCGATGACAGTGCGCTCGGTGTGGATGTCATTGGTTTTTTTGACGATCGCACCCTTGATCGCACCGAACTGGTCGACCCCAAAAAACTGCTGGGCAAGCTGACCGAGATTCCAGATTACGTTAACCGCAACGGCATCGACCTCGTCTACATCACCCTGCCCATGGCCGCACAGCCGCGCACCCTGGGCCTGCTCGACGCGCTGCGCGACACCACCACCTCGGTCTATTTCGTCCCGGATATTTTCGTGTCCGACCTCATCCAGGCGCGGGTCGACCATATCCATGGCATGCCCGTCGTCGCCCTGACCGAAACCCCCACCCTCGGCGTCAGCGGCATAGGCAAGCGCCTCAGCGATCTGGTTATCGCCAGCCTCATCCTGTTGATGATCTGGCCGCTGCTGATTATTCTTGCGGTGGGCGTCAAACTGTCTTCGCCTGGTCCCATCATCTTCAAACAGCGCCGCTACGGCCTCGACGGCCATGACATTCTTATATACAAGTTCCGCTCCATGCGCGCCCACGCAGAAGACGGCGTCATCCAGCAGGCCGGCCGCGAAGACCCGCGCATCACCCGTTTTGGCAGCTTCATGCGCCGCACCTCGCTCGACGAGCTGCCGCAGTTCATCAACGTGCTGCAAGGCCGCATGAGCGTCGTCGGCCCGCGTCCGCACGCCGTCTCCCACAACGAGCAATACCGCAAGCTCATCAAGGGCTACATGCTGCGCCACAAGGTCAAACCCGGCATCACCGGCTGGGCGCAAGTCAACGGCCTGCGCGGCGAAACCGAAACCCTCGACAAAATGCGCGCCCGCGTCCAGTACGACATTGATTACATGCGCAACTGGTCACTAGGCTTTGACCTCATGATCATTGGCAAAACCCTGGCCGTCGTTTGGCGCGATCAGAACGCGTATTGAAGGACGCCCCGTCGTCATTCCGTGCCTGACACGGAATCCAGTGTCGCGAAACGACCATTCATCTGGCAGCAAGCCGCACTGGATACCGGATCAAGTCCGGTATGACGGCAGTTGAAGCTGGCCGCAACCGTCAAAGGGAGCCGTTACTGGTATTACCAATACACCGAGCCATCCGGCAAACTGATGCAGGTCTTTGTTGGGCCGGACAACGAGGCTGTGCGGCGATTGATGGAGCGCCGCAACTAGCCGGCAGCCAGTGCATTGTTGATTCCGCTGGCCAGAGCTGCAGTAGCGCTTGGGTGTGCCACGGTGATGCCCCGCCACCTGAAGGTGATCGGCAGGCTGGCAGATTACGGATTCTTCCGCGCAGGCGGAGTGCTTATTGGAACCCATGCGTTTCTCGCGTACGGGAACATGCTGCGGCTGCACTGGGGCGATTCCTCGCGCACCCAGGACATCGATTTCGCGCATGCGGGGAAGAGTGTATCGCTCGCGCTACCGGCAACCATTGAGGTGAAGGCGCATAACGCCATCGAGTCCCTGGAAATGGGGTTTTTGCCCGTCACAGGAATATCGGGTAAGGCTGGGGCGACCAATCTCCATCCGAAAGTTCCTGAATTCAGGCTGGATTTTTTGACGGTGACGCACCGGGGTGGCGAGACGCCCTATACCCATCCTCAGCTCAACATACCTCTCCAGCCGCTAAAGTTCATGGGGTTTTCCCTGCAAAACGCCCAGCAGGCAGCGCTGATCAGCACGGGCGGAGTCGTCTTGGTCAATGTGGCCCATCCGGCTCGCTATGCCCTCCACAAGCTAATCGTTTACGGGGAACGAGCGGGCGCGTTCGCCTCGAAAAGCAGGAAAGGCTTGCATCAGGCGGCCTCGCTGCTTGCATATTATCGCGAGCAACGGCAATGGGATATTGATGAAGCCTGGAGCGACCTGGTGTCGCGCGGAAAAGGTTGGGTGCGCCGTGTACGGCAAGGGGTGGAAGCGCTGGACAGGTTCTATCCGGACATTAAAGCCGGTGAGTGGCTCGTTGTGCCGTAAGCGTAGCGCTCCCCGGGGAGGGCGGGTTTGATACGGTAAAACCTTGGCCATCGTTGTGGCGTGATCAGGACGCATGCTGTGCCTTATCTGGCAGGCATTTCCTCCCAGATATTACTTATTAGTGAATAGACATTGTTTATCAAAGCAAGTTTGTCGATAAATTTTACATGCGCCCCATTTCGAGGCGCTGGTATTAAAGCGTATTGATTTTGCAATACTTTCTTCCTGTCGCTCAAATCGGCTTATAAAAATAAATGGTGTGGTAACTCACTCGAGAAACGAATTGACCAGGCGGATGTCGGAAAACTTTACACTTCCAGGGTCCGCATTTCCGCTGAATCGGGCTGATACCACTCAATCAACTTTTAACTTGTTGATTAAAAGTGAGTATAAGTAAATGTTGAATTAGGCTGGCATTGCTATTGCTTATTGTGAAGCGCCGCGAAGGGAATTAATCGGAGTCAAACTCTCCGCCCGGGTGGGTAACAACAAATGTAGTTGTTTAATCGATCGATACCTAATCTACATGAGGAGATTTACAATGAACTTCAATATGACAAAAGTTGCAGCTGCACTTGCTCTGGCGCTGGCTGCAAATGGCGCTTACGCTGCCACCGTGACCAGTGTGCAGATTGCTGACACCATCAACTCAGCAGGCACAAATGCTCTGGGTGATGACGTTCTGGGCGCTGACGGCAAATCGGGCGCTTTCCGTTTCGGCGCGATTGGCTTGGGCACCTACACTGGCGCCAGCCTCTGGGCGGGTGATGTGAACAGCGGCATGATCAACATGGCTGGCGGCGCGCCGCTGGACTTCACCACCGGCTTTATCTTCGCCGGTGCAGCTTTCCAGCCCTTCAATGCAAAAGTGAACGGCGGTGTGGTTGTTCCTGGTTCGGGCG